>CAXTMK010000033.1:0-36760 GCA_964245315.1 uncultured Acidobacteriaceae bacterium
CTCCACGACCGACAACACCCGATAAAGATTCGGCTTCTCAAGCGACCACAAAGCCGGGTGCAGGAGAGACGCTTGTGTTCGCAGCGTCGCGCTCCCCCAGGGAGCGATCTCAAATGCTGTGGCGGGAACGGTTGCAACAACTTTGCCGGCAGCGTCCATAATCCGCGACAGCAAGCGGCCGCTGGCCTTCTCTGCGCTGTCATTCACCAATTCGGTCTGGATCGACAGATCCGCCGCGTCTCGCCGCATTTCACTCTGCACGAAGGTTCCCCATTGGGCAATGTGCAGCGTGTGTTTTTTCGTCAACCAGGTATGCCGGTAGATCCCCGCGCCCTCGTAATACCAGCCTTCATTGAGCGTGGAATCGACTCGAACGGTGATCACATTGCTTCCGCCGTACTTCACATAGTCCGTAACATCGAAGCTGAAAGGCGCATAGCCACTCAGATTTCTGCCGATAATAAAGCCATTGAAGAGAACGAGCGAGTCGCGAAATACGCCGTCGAACTCGATCGCGATGCGCATGCCCTCGTCGGTAGCGGGAATTTCGAAGGTGCGCTGATACCATCCGATACTGGTTTCAGGATAGTTTCTGCCCAGGGCTTTACCCCCATGGGCTGCAAGAATGGACTCGCCGGGACCATCGACTGTGATGTAAGGCAATTCGACGGCCCAGTCGTGTGGGAGATCGACCAGCCGCCAGGCGCTGTCGTCAAAGCTATGCTGCAACGAGTCGTCTGTCGGGTTGTGCAGCCAGTCCTGACCGGCTTTTGAAAAAGTGCCCTCGCGCATGGGAGCGCCGTACCTGAAGTCCTTGGTAGCGTCGTCCGCATTCCCGAGATTAAAACGCCAGCCGAAGTCGAGCAGCAACCGCTGCCCGGTTGAGGTATGCTCCTCAACCTGCGCAGAACTTAACAAACCGGACGGAGCCTCAGCGTGGGCAGACCGCAGCCGAAGCGCACCCTCACCAGTGAGCAGCCCGGCGGAAGCAACCAGGCCTGTCTTGAGTAACTTGCGACGGCTTAAAGATTTCATACTTTATCCTTGCTCCCGCGAGTGCCCTAAAGAACTTTAACTACTCCGGCTTGCCCACCGTGTTATCCCTGTATGCCTTTTGCATGATGAAAAAGGCCTGCTTCTTCTTACCCTCTTCGGAGAGAAGACCTTTGCGGTTGTATCCATCCTGCAAGACAGGAATGTTGCGTGTAGTCGAACGAAAGTCCAGCAACACCCAGGGCGTGGTTCCGCGAAGTTGAGGTATCTTGGCGAACATGACGAGCTGATGTTGGTAGATATAAGCCTGCTGCTCCTCGGTCCACCGCTGGGTGACAGGGCCGTGATTTCCGATTTTAGCTTCGGCTCCAAATTCGCTCATAATGAGCGGCTTCTGAGGGAGTGTCCAATGGATAGTGTCCGCGTCCTCAGGTTTGTCCCCATACCAGCCCATGTATTCGTTCAGCCCGACGACATCGAGCACGTCGGTAAGCGGATCGACCAGTGTTCCCTGCCCGTTCTCTCTGCGATCGGTGTTGAGAGCCGCCGTGATCAGGCGTGTAGCATCAAGCTGACGGGCTTGACTCGCCAGGTCGGTAAGGAACTTCGTGCGCACAGGGTTATTGCCAGTTTCATTGGCCAACGACCAGAGTATGACGGACGCCTTGTTGCGGTCCCGCCGTATCATCTCTGTGAGCATGGCGACGGCCTTCTTATAAACTTCGGGCTTGGCGAAGGAAATGCCCTGCCAATTCGGGATCTCGGACCAGACCATGACGCCTTCGCGATCCGCCGTGCGCGTCATTCGCTCGTCGTGAGGGTAGTGGCAAAGACGAACGAAGTTCGCGTTTAGATCTTTGAGGTAGCTGAACATCAGGGCTACATCCTCATCGTTGTCGGCCCGGCCTCCGCGGATCGGGGCTTCCGCGTGCAGGTTTACACCCTTGAGGAAGACGGCCTTGCCGTTGAGCAGTATCCGGGTGCCATCGACACGAATATCGCGGAAGCCGATTTCATCTGTCAGGCTGTCTGCGCCGGAAGAGAGGTTCACCTTGTAAAGCTTCGGCGAATCCGGTGACCAAAGCGTGAGCCGTGCAGCCTTTACGCTGAACTTCGCGTTACCCTCTGCGTCGGTAGCGACGGTGGTCTTCGCGCCAGCTTCGGGAATATCGATCGTCACCGGCGTGCCCGCCTCGGCGTTGAGCACATGAACGTAACCGGTTAGCTCCGAGTTGCCGGGCTGCCAGGCGGGGCCATGGGCCAGGTGAACGTCGTAATCGTCGATAAAGGAAGCAGGCACCGTGACGAGCGACACGTCGCGCGTAAGGCCGCCATAGTTATACCAGTCGTATCCGACCGAAGGAATGCCGTCCTGCAACCGCGTGGCGTCCACGCCGATGACAACAAAGTTCGAACCCTGATGCAGGATAGCCGTGAGCTCACAATCGAACGGGGTAAAGCCGCCTTCGTGATCGCAGACCCGCTTCCGATTTACCCACACGTGGGAGCGGTAATTGGCCGCGCCGATGTGCAGGAAGGTGCGGGTGCCAGGCTTCGGCTGTGCGTCGAAATCGCGCTCGTAGAAGACGACTCCCTCATAGTTGAACAATTGCGATATCTGGGTATTCCAGTCTCCGGGAACTTTGAGGGTCGGAGCCGTCGCAAAGTCATACTCATCGTTATGCGGCCCGCTGCTGATGTTCGGGTGACTGTTCTGGGCATAACCGCGGTCATTGATCGCACCGCTCCCCGTGTAGAGCGCACGATATGGCGGATAGTCGACCAGGTAGTGCCAGTCTCCGTCGAGACTGGTAACGTTGCTCCGATGGTCGACGCCGACCAGGAGCGTCTGGAAAGGTTGCTGGCCAAGCCCAGGCAGGACGAATCCCGCCAAAACGAACGAGGTAAGCACGAGGCGCAGTCTGCGGAGGCGAGTGGAGAACATAATCATCGAGATCATGTTTCACCACCTTTGACATCGTTGTCAACCAGCGAGGTGCTCCCTGGCAGGCACTTACCTTGGCAATGATTGTTCATTCGCTTTTCACCGCTGCTCGACATCGATGGCGGGGCAGAATTCTGACCACTTCCCAGGTTCCGATTCGGTTGCGAGCGCATCGTCGAAAAAAGGGTATTGCACCAGCGTTATGACCAGCAAAACCAGCATGTAACAATTCCACTCACGGTGACAGCTTGCCCCGCTTCAGACGGCGTGACCACTCCCTCGCAGCGTGGGCATTTGTGTACGGGGCGCGTTTCTAAGGTCGTTTTGGATCTTGGCGGATCTGTCATGGTACAAATCCGTATGCTTTCTCCTCTTAAAACGTCGTCAGATACTAATTCTTCATTGCCGTGCAATGCTCCCCTTCGATTGTCTGAACTCGCGACGCAAGAACACTCAAGGTGTCGAGTGAAGCTGTTCCCCCGTGATTCGAAGGCCGAACGCGAAAGAACCTGGAGCGATAAGAGGCAGTCTCACGGTGAGTCCATCTCGATTAGAAGAGAATGGCAGGTTCTGCGGACCACCTAAGAGATCAACCTGCGTGACGTGTGCTTCGCGCAGCGAATGCAGCGTAACCGTGGATATCGGCCCAGTCGGCCAAGCCATCATGTAGGCATAAACTTTTCCGCCTTTCGAAGTGTAGCGAATGTCTTGAGACGTGTATGGTGTGGCCGCTTGTTCCGGACCGAGGTTGCCGCGCTTCATAACCACTGTGCCTTCCCCCCATACATCCCAGGCGTTGGAGTCGTAAATGCCTTCGCTGTTGCGGTCCATCCATCTGCCCATGTCTTGCAGCGTCTTGCGTCCTCCGGGATCGAGCTCGCCGGCAGGTGTAAGTGGAATGTTGATAGCGTAGTTGCCGTCGCGCGAGACGGCCTCGAGCATTTCATGGATCACCATGCCTGAATCGTAGAAGGTTCCTTTTCGATAAAACCATTCGCCGAGTCCGTTTTCGGTCTGCCAGGGCTGGTCGCGTTTGATACCGTCGGGGGTCCTGGACTCTACATTGACCGCGACAGCCCTTGGATCTTCATTGCCCTTTGTAAATGCCATAGCCTCAAGCTTTCCGCCATGACGGGCAATGCTCCGGTTGTAAAGGTCTGCGATGACGCGAGGTGTTGCGTCGGCGCGAAGTCCCTTGCCCGTTCCGTAGCCGCAGAATGGATAGCTGTTACCTCCGTCGAAGTAGATGAAATCGGGATTGAACTGATCGATGGCATCGAGAACCCGATGGGTCCACTTGGTTGCGTACTCGACAGCGAAGTCGCGATGATGTTTCAAGTCTCCATCCGGCACGCCCTGCTTCAGGGGTTCGGACATGCGGTAAGCTGTCAGTGCGAGTGCAGGATCTGCAGGCAGCGGCGTATGATCCGCCACGTCACCGGGGGGCCAGGCAGCCGGCATGATCGCTTCGTCTTTTAGATCGATGCCGTACAAATCGCGCAGCTTCAATCCTTGTTTTTGCCACCAGGTTCTTTGCCCGGTGTACGTCTGTGCGCCGTCGTAAGGGACTCCAGCCTTTGGGCCATCGAGATCGCTCAGGAACGCCGGCTGATACCACCACAAGGAGTAGTCGCCATGGAAGGCGATGCCGAAACGCATGCCTTCAGCATCGGCGGCTTTCTTCCATTCGCCCACGATACTGCGATGCGGTCCGATCGCTACTGAGTTCCAGGGCTGGTATTTCGAATCCCACAGATCGAAGTTGTCGTGGTGCATCCCCTGGGCGATTACATAACGCGCGCCGGCGCGATGATAAAGCGCCATCAGCTCGGCGGGGTTCCAGCGCTCAGCCTTCCATAACGGAAGCATGTCTTTGTAACCGGAGACGCTGGGATGGCCGTACCTGGCGGTGTGATCCTTGTACACCGTTCCGTAGCCCGGCCAGGCATAGCGTGGCATGTACATCCACTTGGCATACCAGTCCCCTTCTTCCGCCACGGACTGCGGTCCCCAGTGCAGCCACATGCCTATCTTCGCCTGGCGCCACCAGGCCGGCGTCTTGAAGTTGTCACCCAGTGACTTCCAATTCGGTTGCACCGGTCCGGAGGCGATTGGGACCTGGATGATCTCCATCGGTTTACCGGCGAAAGCTACTTGTTGCGCGGCGGAGCGGATAGAGGTTCCGGGAGTCAGCAGAAGCAAGCATGTGACGACGAGCAGGACGAGAGAGATTGGAGCTGCGACTCGGCGTGTAGAGGACATTGTCATATAACAGGGCCACCTTCAAGGAGCAATGAGTGTCGGCGTCTTGCCGTTCCAGCGAATTTCGAGCATCGTGATGAACCAGGTCTTGCCGTTATCATCATTGCCCTGAAAGAAAAGGTAGCTACGGCCGTCGTCATCCGTGAAGACGCCGGGGTGGCCGGACTCGGACGAGTTCCAGGTTCCGTTTGCACCGTTGGCAAGCAAGGGTTTATCCGAGAGGCGCGTCCAGACCTTACCGTCTTTGCTGGTCGCGACGCCAATCTGCTGCGGTGCGTTGTTGTAAGCGCCGGCGTAAAAAAGATAGTAGAGACCGCCATGCTGCAGCACACTGGGCGCTTCGATGCAGGTCTGCTCCCAGGGCAGTTCCGGCTTCAACGTCGGTCCGTCGAGCGAGAGATCGTGCCAGGTGCCGGCACCGTAGCCCGAGCCGAGGGCAGCGGCCGCCATGCCGATCTCCTGGATCTTCATCGATGGATCGCGCGTGGCAAAGAAGAGCCAAAGCTGCTTGCCATGCGGATAGACTTCGGCGTCGATGGCGCGGCCCACCGACCAGGGCATCTGGGTCGGTCTGTAGACCGGATTGGAAGGATCGTGCACGAAATGCAGACCGTCACTGGAGGTGGCGTGACAGATTGCATCGAGCTTGCCCTTGCCGTAAGTTTGATAGAAGATTTCCACTTTGCCATCGAGCACTCGAGCTCCCGGCGCTGCAATACCGGCCTTTTCTATCTCCTGCTCGGGAGTCAATTCACCGGCCTTGATCCAGTGGATCAGGTCCGCCGATTTAGCAATGCCGATACCCCATCCTCCCTGGCCCTCCGCTGGAGCCGGCAGCGAGTAGTACATCCAATAGGCGCTTTGAAAGCGGATCACCGAAGGGTCTTTGGCGAAGGGCCGCCCCAATCGTGATGTGTCGGAGAAGTAGACCCTGGGCAACGATCGAGGTGGTTGCGCGGACATGATGACCGGCAGTCCCAGTAGCGCAATCAGGCTAATCCGTTTTATGAGTTTCATCAGGGCCTTCATCTCTTCCCCTCTTACAGATTGCGATACTTATCGACTGCTGCGCCAAGGCCGGGCTTATTCCCAAAGCCGACATCTTCGTAGAGCGTGGCGCAGGAGCTGTGGTCTTGCCTGAGCTGCCGCCATCCGGTCCATGCCGCGTCGTATTCCCGAAGGGCCTGCCGGATGGCGGGTTTATCGTAGGTACCCGCGCGATCGCCTTCGCGTCCGAAGAAGAGAATCGTCCAGCCAGCCCGAATCACCTCATATTTGTACTGCCCGTACCTGATCGAGGTTCTTACGAAATCGGCCGTGGCGGAATCTTTCCAATGAATTTGTGCCGCAAAATCGGCCATGCGCGCCCACATGGCGCAAGCCTCCCGTTTTTCATCGAGTGCGGCCTTTATAAGCCCCTTCCGCTCGAAGTCGGAAAGGTCTGGATTGCCGAACTTGTCGTCGCGAGTCCACCACACGTCGATCGCTACACCCGGAAGATTGGTCAGTTGGCCGCGCAGCACGGCCTTCGCCGAAAGCAGTTGCATCTCGCGAAATCGCTCGAGGTCCGATCCGGCAAGCCCGATATTGCGGGAGTACTCCTTGAAGATATCCTCCTCGGTGCGGCTTGGATCCTCGCCGAACTTCGAGATGACGTACGCGTTCAGCGCGCACCACATCTCGTTCGCGAGGTATGGTCCCTCCCATCCTCCGCCTCGCGACCAGGTCCAGGTACCGCCATACAGAGGATTGTGGATGATGTCGCGCAGACCGCGCGGTTCACCCGGCTTCATTAGCCGGCTCATCTCCTCCCAGCCCTCAATCACGCCGTTGCCGATGTAGTACGGATGAGCGCCCTTGCCGTAAGCCTCTCGCTGACACTGCACCTCGACGATCTGACGATGCTTGCCGATCATGAGCGTCGGGTTGAAGGGCGTCAGTTGATGGAAGTCGCCCTTCTGATGCTTGACGGAGAGCATTAGCCTTGGATGAGGCATGATGGCATCGGTGACGCGCAGATAGTAAGCCGGGTTTACATGAAAGCGATCGCCGAAATCCCAGGTGCGGTAGAAGATGAAGCGGTCGTGCTTCACGCAAACCTGCTCCCGAAGCAGACTAAGGACGGTTCTGTGGCTCTCCTCTTCGTGCAGGATTGCGGAGCTTCCCTGTGTCTTCGTCTGCTGTACGGCGCTGGTAGAGGCATGGAAGGGCAAACCCTGCAGGTATATCTCGCCGGTGCGAATGACGAGCCCGTCGAGTTTTGGAAAGCGGTCGAAGAGTTCGGCCAGCTGGATCCCGAGCAGCTCCCGCGCCTTCGGCAGCGCCAGGTCAATGCGGCCCTTGGCGTCGCAGATCTCCGTCTTGAAGGCTTGCACGACGGCGATGGGAAACACCACGAGCTGCATCCAGGCAAAGCACTGCAGGCCGGCTGCATGCGCCGCATCGATCTGCAGGTCGATGTGCGCTGCGATACCGGCAGCCCAGGCGCGCTCGGGGGCGTCTTGCGCGATGGGAGAAGGCGAGATCGCATCGAAGGTAGGTACACCCTCGACCAGGCTGAGGACGACCTGGCTGTCGTAACCGCAGCGAGCAAGCACCTGGGGATCGAGGAAGGCGGTCTTTGGAGTCGCTTCTCCGGGCCCGATATGGACCATGTCCAGGACGAACTGCGGACGGGTCCGCGGTGCACGGGAGAGCGCGTCGATGGGGCCGGCGCCGGCCGTTAGACTGGCTGCCGCGGTGAGCCGACAGAATGTTCTGCGCTGCATGATCCTGGATTCTCCCGCTGACTGCGACCACTCCAGCGTGCTAACCTAACCTGACTAGTTAACGCTTACTGAAAAGCCTATCATGACGGCGCAGAACCAACCAGCAGAACAAACGGTGCGCCGCACCCTAAGGAGAGTTGCGATGAAGTCGGGCGTGAGCAAGCTGTTCCTTTCGATGTGAGTGACCTTCTTTGCGCAGTGCCCGCTTTCGGGGCAAGCGGCACCGGGCTCCGAAGTTCCGACGAAGGTCGACTGGCCCGAATTCCTTGGCGAAGTAAGTGTCTTTGCTTTGCAACGGAAGTGTCGCACTAGCAACCTTATCTACTCGACCGGTATGCGCAGAACCGTCAGCGAATTTGGCCTCAACGTGTAGCTGAAGCTACTGCCATCGATAGGTGCGGTCGATCTCCGCGGCTCGATCAGGTGGAGATCGTCGATGCTGTTCTCGGCTGCGGCATCGTCGTTCGAAAGGATTGTAATTTCGGCGATGGTTCGCATCGCTCCCAGTTGAACCAAATTGACTTTGACTGTGCTGAATTCCGCCGCGCGATTGACAAGCTTCAGCACCACCTGCTTCTTCTGCTTATCGAATCCCCCAAGCGCATAGACCTCGGCGTTTGTCGGCGGCAATTCCGGGGAAACGGACGTTCGAAGCGCCTCGTCTGGACGATTGTCCGCGAACATCTTCTGCACCCAGTAGGAACTGCGCGGAGCGACTCTTGTCTTGTCGAAGCTGATAAGGTTTACGGGCCACGCATTGTCGTTTACGTTGGTCAGCAGAGGTGCATAGGAGGCCATACGCACCAGATCGCTGTTCCTCTCGAGCCCTAACATCCACGCCGCCTCGGCTAACGCACCGCGCAGATTGCCTTGCCCCACTCCGGTCTCGACTGCATACTCCCCGACGAAATAGCGCGGACCGGAGCGGTCTTTGCTGTCGAAGAAGTTGGAGTCGGCATAAAGTTTTTCGGGTGTGCCGAACTCATGATGATCCAGCATTTCGACTTTTACATCCAACGGCATCGTGGCTCCGAGTTCCTGCGGCGAGATGATCGTCAGCTGAGGATATTTGCCCTTGATCGCCGTGTAAAAGAGCGCATAGTTATGCTGATACACGGCATCGCTGGTCTCATTCCCGATCTCTACGTATCGCAAAGGGAAAGGCGCAGGATGCCCATTTGCGGCACGTTGCGCTCCGTACTTCGAGTCCACGGGTCCGAGAGCGTACTCGAGCGCATCCATGGCTTCCTGAACAAACGCCGGGACATCGTCAGGCTTGGCGTACTCGGCGTGCCGGTAGGTATCGCTGAACCCCGGATTACAAACGTATAAAGCCTGCGCGCCCAGGTCTTCGATCAACTGCAGATACTCATGGAAGCCGAAGCCGCTCGTCGAATAATAACCCCACAGGTCGAACATACCTTTGCGTTGGCTGATCGGCCCTACCGATGTTCTCCACTGAAAACGATCGTCCAGGTTCAGCCCACCCGACACAGCGCCGCCGGGGAAACGCACGAAGGCCGGATGAAGATTCGCAAGCACCTGCATCAGATCGGAACGGACCCCGTTCACGCGGTGCTTGTATGTCTCCTCTGGAAACAGCGATACAACGTCGAGCCAAACGCTGCCGGTGGAGGCGAACTGCAGGGCCAACACGCCCGTGGTATCCGAAAGAGTCGGCGTGAGCACGGCGGTGTACTGCTTCCAATCGCCGGAAAGATGCATTGTCTCCGAATGGCTGTATCTCTCATGACCGTTAGCGCTCTGCAGAACCGCGTTTGCGTCGACGGACTTGCCGGGTGCCGTGCGCGCGAAGAATGAGAGGTTGTAACGCTTACCTGCTTCGAACCGCATTCCCCAGAAGCCCGAGTTGATGAGTGCGAGGCCCGCGCCGTTCCCGCTTCCGAGCTTCTCGACATCAATGCGTATCGAGTGAGGATTCTGTTCGCTCAGCGGGTGCTCCACGGTAAGCGTCTTACGCCCCAGTGCCCCGCCTCGCTCGTCAAGACTCCACGCCCAGAGCTCATTCCCGGTGCCTTTGCGCTCCTGCCAATCAGCCTTCGTGCGGATCAGATTTCCCGCCCACCGCGCCCCCTCCGGTAAATCGTTGGCTTCAAAGTCACGATTTTGAACCATCTCCGCGTACATGCCGCCTTCAAAGGCATGGTTGATTTCTTCCGTGAAGATGCCGTACAGCGTTGGGCTGATTGCGGTGCGAGGCGCCGATCCATCGACGGTAATGGTTATCTGTCCGACACAAGGACAGGCAGACATTAACGTAGCCATGAGTACGGACGTGTAAAAGACGCATTTGCGACAACCCATGTTTTCTCCTGCAAGGCCAAAAAGCCGAGCCACGGCACTCATCCCGGCATTCAGTTTGTGAACGCTAAAGTAAACCTAAAAACCAAATCTGTCGAGATCGTGATCCTTCTTGACAATCTTCGCTTCAGTCTTCTAGAGTACGACCGTTCTACAAAGTTAACGTTTACTCCTGATCGTCGTTCAACTTTATCAGAGAACCCGTCCCTGAAGCCTTTGCTCATTCTTTCCGAGGTATGCTCCATGTCGCATTCCAATGTGTTGCACCGCCGCCTCCGTTCAGTTCGCGCCTGTCTTCTTTTCGGTGTTTTGTCTGCCAGCTGGGCCATGACGCCTCTTGCGTCGGCCTTCGCGCAGACTCAACAGGCGATCCCGATCCCCTTCTCCACGGCTGTTGTGGGTGTCGGCACAACTGGTCTTACCATAACGGCGACGGGTGGAACGAGCACCACTACGGCAGTATGTGCAACTGGTATTCCCACTACGGGAGGGAACAATTACGGTGACGGATGCGTCCCGAGCCAGGCATACCTTTCGAGCGCCTCGGCGACCGCGCTCGGCGGGACGCTGATCGACAGCTACGGCGACATCTTTATCATCGACACCGGCCATAAGGTAATCCGTGTTATCTACAACGGCAGCCCGTATGTAGCTGCGGCGATCACCGCAGGCAGCACCGAGATCGCCAATCAGGCCGGCCTCGCCTATACTCCTGTCGTCCCGGTCGTGGGCAACATCTACACCATAGCCGGCGGATTGACGGCCGCGCTTGCCACGCCATACTACTGTGGAGGCACGGGTAGCACTTCCTACACCAGCCCAGCCGGGCCGGCGTTGAAAGGAACAGACTCAGCCGGCTCCGGGTGTCCCGCTCAGGCGACCGACATCGGCGGAGGGGTTGCCGTTTTGGACTCGGCCGGAAACCTGACCTTCGAAGACGGCAACATACTGCGCCTTTTGTGCATCAACTGCGCCGCCGGAACTCCTGCTTACACCGCTTACGCGACGGCATATGCGTTCGGAACGACGGCAGCAAACCTGAAGAATGGCTACTTGTACAGGCTGGGGGCAGGCAGTGGCGGTGGCGGAAACCTATACAGTACGCCAACAAACACTGTGGTGATGAACAACAATACGAACTTCTTGTACAACGAGGCGGGGCTCGCGACCGATGGAGCAGGAAACTTCTATTTTCCAAATTCTCATTTCGATGATGTCCAGGCGATCTACGAAGGCTCGACGTGTCTCGTTGCAATGAGCTGCGCAGGCCCCCTTGCGGCCATCATCGCAGCGACTAATCCGGGTCTGAGCACGATTACCCAGGGCGCTCTTTACATCATCGCCGGCTCCGGTTGCGCGGCCAGCGGCAATACCGCCACGACCTGCTCTGCGACGGCAAGTGGGGCCTATCCCCCCAGCGGCGTCATTGCGACATCTCCAACAGGACCAGGAGTAGGCGGTATCGGCACGACTCTGGGCGGAAATGCCGTATCGGGCGTCGCGGTCGACGCTAACGGAAACGTCTATTTCAACGACACCAGCAGTCATATCGTCCGCGTCATCTACGGCGGCGTTGCTCCTCCAGTCGGGTTTACCGCTGCTGGCTTTACCAATCCGGTGGCAGGGTATGTCTACACTATCCTGGGCAGCGGCTCGGCAACGGCTATTAACGGTGTGGCGCCGCTTTCGGCCGCGCTTTCCAAGCCAAACTCACTATCTTTTGATCGGCTTGGCGATCTGTTGATCTCCGATGACGGCCTGGAAAAGCTGATCGAACTGCCCGCTGGTACTTCTACGTCCACGGGTTCGATGGTGCTCCTGGCTGGCGGGTCGGCAAACGCAAACGGCACCGCACCGCAGTCGTCCTTCTGCAACGGGAGCACGACCGGCCCTAAGAATATCGACCTGTTCAACGATGGGTGCCCTGCAACCCAACTGAAGCTAAATAACCCTTATGGTCCGATCGCATCGGATAAAGCCGGCAATCTTTACATCGCTGATGACTCGTACGGGATCGTCCGCAAACTGTCATTGAGCGCTCCGCAGTCGAGCAACGTGGGTACTGCATCCGCGACGCAATCGACTGCCTTCGGCTTCCTCAGCAGCGCAAACCTGGCTGCGACGCCGTTTACGTTTTCTTCGGCCGAGTTTACCGATGCCGGCAACGATACCTGTACGCCTGGGCTTGCAGTGACCACGGCAACTACCTGCGTCATCGACTACACCTTTACTCCCATTCGACCGGGCGGCAGGCCAGGCGCGTTGACGCTGAGCGGCACCACGACACCAACGCTTGGGGCGCAGGGTTTGTCGGGCATTGGGATTGGGGCGGCGGCCGCGTTCGATCCGGGAACTGTCAACGCAGTGGGGTCCACGTTGAAACCGGCAGGCATTGCGGTCGATCCGTTTGGAAACGTTCTGGTCGCGGACCAGGCCAGCAACAGTGTCTTCAAGTTTACAAATGGGACGAAATCAACGGTTGCTACTGGGTTCAAGGTACCAACCGGTGTTGCTGGAGACGCCTTCGGAGGTGTATTTGTCGCGGACGCATCTGCGAACACCGTGACGGAGATTACATCTTCCGGGCAGTTCGTCGTCGCGTCCGGGCTGTCCTCGCCCGCCGGCCTTGCACTCGATCTGCTCGGAGACCTGTACATCGCCGACAGCGGCAACAATCGAATCCTTTTCCTGCCTCATGGGGCTAACACCGCGTCGACTGTACCCTTGAGTGGTCTCTCTGGTCCCCGCGCAGTGGCTGTCGATGCCGCCGGTGACCTGTTCGTTGCCGACACGTCGAATCAGCGGATCGTCGAGCTTTCCATCGGAGGAAGCCAGACCGCGTTGCCGTACTCGGTCGCAGGCCAGGGAGTGACGGTTGATGCGGCCGGCAACCTCTATGTAGCGGACACCCTGACAAGCTCGATCCTGGAATTTCCCGCGGCACCCGGTTCCTCGTCAATCGTTGTCGCAGCCAATCTTGCGAGCCCTCAGGGGCTTGCCATCGATGCGAGCGACAATCTCTATCTCGCTGATAGTGGCTTGTCTCAATATGAGCAGTTCGAGCGCACCGTTGGGAGCTTCACGTTTTATGGATCGAGCAACACGGTTATCGATCAAACCAATACCGGTAATGCGACTCTGATCCCGGGGAGCAGCAATCCTTACTCCGGTACGGACATGACTGACTTTACGCTGGCAGGCGCTACGTCCAACGGCTGCTCGGGCAACCTGCCGGCCGGCGGCGTCTGTGGCGTGGCTGCTACCTTCACCTACCCGTCGAAGATGGCTACCGACAGCGTGACCTTCACCTCCAATGCAAGCAACGGGACACCTCTCGGGTTTGTACTTACCGGCCTGGCACCGATCGTCCAGACTGCGACCACGACGCTGCTTACTGCCAGCCCTAACATGCTGCGCGCCACAAACCCAGTTACGCTAAGCGCGATGATTTCTCCGACGCCAACGAATGTTCCTTTGGGCACGGTAACGTTCAGTATCGGCGGAGCAGCGGTGGCATCCGCCAAAGTCTCAGCAAGCGGCATGGCGACAGTGACTACTTCGACGCTTCCCATCGGCAGCGACTCCATCGCCGCGACCTATAGCGGGAACCTCTACTACACGACGTCGGTGAGCAGTTCCGTGATGGTCGTGGTACAGCCGCCGATCGTCAACACCTCCATACAGATCGTTGGCGTCTCCCCACCCGCATTTGCAGGAGTTCCTTTCACGATTACTGCGACTGTGAAACAGCTGGCGACGACTCCCGCGGTGCTTTCCGGAACCATCACATTCATGAGCGGAACGACCGTTCTGGGTACGGCTCCGATAACCGGCGTTTCGGGCTCGAACAACGCGACGACTTCGTTCGCTGCGATGTTGCCGCCGGGCAACGACAGCATCACGGCCACATACAGCGGCGATGTCAATGACAATCCGTCTACCAGCTCCGCCCTGATCGAGACTGTATATCCCGCATTTTCTACGACCCCAGCTTCGAGCACATTGACGATCGCTAACTTCCCAGGGTCCGCGGGCACTGCGCTGACCATAAACCCGGGAGGCGTCACCAGCACGATCTTCTTCTACTGCGCTGGTCTCAACCCGGCGTTGAGTTGCGCCTTCACTCCCACAGGATTACAGCTCGCGGTGGGGACGACGGCGCAGCAGACGGTCGAGTTGACGGTGGAGAACGTGAATGCGGGTTTGGCCAGCGAACGCCGCCCAGGCCCCGGTGGCATCTCTTACGCTGCGCTTCTCTTAGGACTTCCGCTGACTCTGGGATTGCTGGCGACGGCGCGGCAACGATCTTTCCGCGGCGAAACACGGTTCCGCTCGCTTACGGGCATGCTCGCGATCATCCTCCTATCGGGAGCAATACTTGGCTTTTCCGGTTGCGGATCGAGTCCAGGGGAGGTTCAGATCGACCCCAAAGGCAGCTACTCTTTCACACTTCAGGTCTACGGCGGAACTACGTTGTTGCAGAGTGTGCCGTTGACCGTCGTACAGCAATAGAAGCCGTAGATCAGTCGGCGACGACGCTCACAAGGACCGTTGCAATAAAGACCAAAGTCATATAGCACTCATCGGGAGATTTCATGAAAAAGTTTGCCATCCTTCTCTGTCTTTCGTTCTTTGCGTTGCCTGTCTGGGCGCAGTCGGCCAACGGCGGAATTCTCGGCGAGGTGCTGGACCCAAACAAGCGAGTCATCCAGGGTGCGGATGTAACTGTCACCAGCCTTGACACAAACAATGTAACTCACCTCAAGACTAACAAGGACGGCATCTACACGCTTCCTTCCATTCAGCCCGGTCAGTATTCGGTTGTGGTGTCGAATCCTGGCTTTGGGACACAGACCGAGATCGTGACGGTCGATACCGCGTCGGTGTCGTCCGTAAACTTCAACCTGATAGTTGGGAGCGAAAGTCTCACCGTCACCGTAAACACGAATGCGGTACTGGATCTCGACACCCCGGCCATCAACTCCAGCGTAGAGCGCGATGTTCTCGACGACGCTCCACTACCCGAGCGCAGCGCACTATCGCTTGTACTCCTGCTTCCCGGAGTGTCCGTCGACGGGTATGGAATCGGCAGCGAGTTCCCGAATGGCGCGCAGTCGGAACCCGCTCCTGGCTCCTCGTTAGCCATCGGCGGCGGTCGCACGGGATCGGTCTCGCAGCTGATCGATGGCTCCGACATTTCAGGCAACGGCTATCCGCGCGCAGGGATCACGTTTTCGCCGCGCGCGATCAAGCGCTTATCGGTGGAGACCGGCGCCATGCCCGCCCAGTACGGACGCAACGGAGGAGGCATCATCAACCAGGTGAGCCTCAACGGGACGAGCCAATATCACGGGCTCGTTGCCTATCGTCACACTGACCCATTTTTCCAGTGGACGAGCTATGGAGGCAACAATCAGGACAATCATCAGGACCTGTACACAGTCAATTTCGCCGGTCCGGTTCCAATTCCCCATCTGAATAAAAATACATTCTTCTTTCTGTCCGTCGAGCCGGCCAAATATTACACGCTTTCGTATGCTCTTCAGCGGATGCCCACTCCCGATGAGATCGCCGGCCGTTTCCACGATAGCATCGATGTCATTAACGGGACCATTTTGAAAGCCTCAGGTTATGCAGCCGCCGTGGCTGCGGTGCGGCCGGGCTGCGCTTGTGGAACTTCGCCACAGACATCCTATGGAATTGCCTACCACAATCCGCTCAACGCGAAAGGGTTTCCGAACCCATCACAGCCGGTCTATACATCGGGAGGTCAATACCAGCCGGCGATCGGCACCTCCGGCAGCCCGACTATCGGAGATAACCCAAACAACTACGATGATGTCTCGGCTCAGGCTGCGCAAAATCCTCTTATGCAGTACCTGGCGAGCATCCTGCCGACGCCGTCGAATCCCGGAAAATATACTAATTTCTTCAATGCGAACGGCTATCCCAATTCAGCAGGATTCAACGCAACAATCGCGCGCGGAGTCTTCGGAACAAACGACCGCGAAAGCATTCGAGTCGATCATAATTTCAGCAACTCCGACACGGGTTTCGCGCGCTTCTCTTTTGTGCCAGTGAATGGAACGCGCTACGGGTTTCTAGGGCCGAACTCTCCGGCTAACCCGATCGTGTCCGAGTCGGTGAAGTCATACAACGCGGTGGTGGGCTTTACACATATCTTCAGTCAAAACAAAGTCAACGAACTGCGGGCGGCTTACCTCCTGCTGAACGACGAGCAAACCGTGCCTGCGGCATCTACCGATGCGGACTATGCCGCGCAGTTTGGCTTGTATCCTGCGCTGGCCGGCAAAGGCTTTCCGGAGCTGTTGGGTCTCGACTTCGCCGGCAACGATACGGTACTTGGGACCGGCTTTGCGAACGGTGAAAACCTGCAACAGAATTAC
This sequence comes from uncultured Acidobacteriaceae bacterium, assembly GCA_964245315.1. Lineage (GTDB taxonomy): Bacteria > Acidobacteriota > Terriglobia > Terriglobales > Acidobacteriaceae > Edaphobacter. The sequence goes on from CAXTMK010000033.1 coordinate 16,698, forward strand.
GTCTTTGGGGACGATTTCTCCTGGCTCATCGGACAGCATCAGTTGAAGTTCGGACTGGAATTTCGCGCGCTGGAGGAAGATCAGATCACGCAGGCAGGATATGGCGGCAATTACTCCTTTTCCTCGAGCCTGACTACGGCGACCTCTGGGGGCGGCAGCGGCTTTGCCACGCTCGACCTCGGTCTCATCAGCGGAGCAACGATCCAGGGATCAAGTCCGTTCTACTACCGCTGGAAGTATGGAGCAGCCTACGCGGAGGATACCTGGCGCGCCTTGCCCAAACTCACGCTGGTGTATGGAATTCGCTACAACGTGGAGACTCCGCAACACGAAAAATTCGGCAATCAAGGCATCTTTCTCCCCAATGTGGTCGGCACTTTCAACGGTCTTCCCGCGACAGGGGCGTTCGTGTTTTCGGGGCAGAATGGAACTCCGAAGACTCTTTGGCCTGTCAACTATGGCGGCATCGAGCCTCGGGTCGCAGTCGCACTCCAGCCTGCGCAGCGAGTCGTCTTGCGTTCGGGTTACGCTGTTATTCACCAGCCGCTGTCCGGTATCTCCAACGGCATTCATCCCAGCCTTGTCTCAGGCAACCAGGGTCCCATCGGCGGGCTGAACGGAGGCGTGGTCGCGAATGAAAGCGTCGATTTCATTACGAATCCCGTCGCGCCGGTTCCAGTTTCTCCGCCCGGCGGCGGAACGCGGAGCGGACCGGTATTCAACTTCAACGGCTCCGACGTTGTTTCGCAAACAAACGCTGTGCCATACATTCAGACCTACACGGCCTCTGTCCAGGTGGCGCTCGGACACAACTTCTCAATGGAGGTCGACTATGTGGGCCAGCACGGCATCCATCTGTTCTCCCCGCAACAAAACCGCAACGTTCCCCCCCTGGATGTGATTGACAACTACATTCAACAAGGTGTCAGTTTTGGAGTAACCTCTGCCAGCCCTTATGGCCCATCGACGGCTGTGCCGGGAAGTGGGTTGCAAGCAGGTCCCGGTAACGTCAGCTTTCTCAGTTCACTGAATCCTTACCCACAGCAAGCGAACAATCAGATTCTTACCACCTTTGCACGTGATTCAAGTTCTATTTACAACGCGCTCTATGTCAGCGGACGCGGACGTCTCGGGTACGGGCTTACAGTGCAAGGTGCATTCAGTTGGTCCAAGTCGCTCGACACAGCGTCATTCGGCCTCTCGGACGCAAGTACCGGTTCGTTTGGTTATGTTGGCGCTCAGACTCCCTACAACTTCAATGGAGAATATGCCGCTTCGTTGTTCGACGTTCCGGTGAACGTATCTCTGGGGTATTCCTGGACGCTTCCTGTTGGGCGTGGCCAGAAGTACTTTGCGAACCACGGGCGTCTGCTGGACCTGCTTGCAGGAGGCTGGAAAACGTCCGGCATAGGGCGCGTAACCGATGGAGCGCCCCTGTATGTGCTGCTCGGCGGCCAGGGATTTTTCAAATCGACCTCAGTTGGGTCGACGTTCGGCAATAATGGTAATGCGCTGCCGTCTGGCTTCAATCTGCGCCCCAACATCATCCCCGGTGTGCCGTTGATTCATAAGAACTGGCGGCTCGATCCCACAAGCACAACTCCTTATCTCAACGGAGCCGCATTTGCCGTACCGGGCTCTTTCAACAATCCGCAGCTTGGTACCGCTCCGCGTACACTGACGAATGCCCGTTCGCCGGAGCAGGAGTTTCTCGACGCGAGTGTACGCAAAGAGATGCCGATCGAAGCGCTGCACCGGCATATGAATCTGGAACTGCAGGCCGATGTCACCAATGTGCTGAATCGCACCAATTGGGCCTTCAACGGATCGGCAACCTACCACACGATCAACCCGACAGCATGCGCTACCCTGGCCCCAACTCCCGCGCAGATCGCATCCGGATGCACCGCCAACGGAACTTACGATGCTGCACCTCCCGGATCGACCAATCCGGGCGATATTTCCACCGGTCTCTTTGGGACGACCCCGAACTATTATCCGGCTCGATCCATTTTTGTCGGAGCTTTGCTCACGTTTTAAAGCGGTTCGTCAGTAGAACTTGTCCCAGCCACGCCAGGTACTCCAGAGATAAAGAGGAGTCCTCACGGCTGGGGTGTCGAATGAAGCAGAGGAGTTTCATCGCTCCCCACCTGGCCTGAGCTTTCGTCTACCAGCACCAGGCGCAGACTCGCAGCTTGTGCTGGAATGCGCACAGGCACGCTGAAGCTGGTCACAACGTCTGCTCCCTTCGCGATTTCGGCCGCCGATTGCGATAAGGTAACCGGCGACTTCGCGTAACTGGCTTGTGCATGCTTGCCGTCGAAGGTCTCGGCGGCAAGCACAAGTTGGACGCTGCGGGCACCGTCATTACTGTACTGCCATGCGAGATCGCCAGTCTTGACGCTGACTATGCACTTGGAAGGCGCCCCGGCGGTCGAGGTTGAGACTGAAAGAATATGAACTTCGAGTGCAGCGTAGCTCAGGTGATTTCTGCTCGCGTCGTCCGCAGCCGCATCGGCACCGGCTCTTCCCTGCTCCGGAGCTTGGTTAGCGCCGCTGTAATATCCCTCTCGCGTCGTCGCGACCAAGTTCGGCCGATGAACAGTCACACGGATATGCCGATAGTCATTCGGGCCGTCTTGCTTTATAACGGGTACGTAGGTCAGTGTGTAGTAGCTGCTCGCGGTATCGACCGCCTGTTGAATTTCACCGGAAATGTCGTTCGTTCCAAAAAAATTTTTGCCTCCCGTCTGCTTTGCGAACATGCTGAACGAGAAGCTTATCGCATAGGGCTCGGGCGACGTGTCGAAAGCTTCGTCGAGGCCCTGATCCAGTGGAGGCGAGAACGTGTATCCTGCCGCTGCCGGGTCAATCCGATAGAGGACTACGCGGTTTTCAAGCAAGAGATTCGTTGTGCTGGTAAAGATCGATCGGGCCGCGATTGCAGAATCCGCCGAAACGGAGTTCAGGTCAATTCCAGGCATGCCGCGACCCACCCACAGCAACAGCTTGCGGCCGGGAACACCGCCGCCGGACCGCGCAAGTTGTCGCAGTACCTCAAGCGAGATCGACAGTTGCTTACTAGTATCTCCCTGCATCGCGGCGAGCGGCAGACGGGCTTTGTGCCCCCTCAAACCTGCCTGCACGGCTGCCCTGTCAGTCGTATAGTCCACAAGTCTCTGAAAGCCGAGATCGTTGACCGCCAGTAGCATCGACTGAGCTGGCAGCGTCGCGGGCTGCTGCGCCAGATAGCGCGCAAAAGCCTGCCGAGCGGCGTTCGCATCGTCAAAGGGGGTATTCAGTTCATCGAGGATGTAGATCACATGCAGAGCGTCTTTTTTCGACGACGGCGAACTTGTCCCGCCGGTGTACTCGACGCTGCGCAGACTCTGCGGCTGACCGTCCTCAAAGACGGTAAAGTTATCTTTGCCGAGATTCGGTACCGTGTGTCCCTCCTTGTCGGTGACCGTGGTATCCAGAACCACCAGCTGGCTCCTGAGATTCAACGTTTGCGGCAGTTGGGCAAAAGCTGCAGATACGAGGCACCCTAGCGTCAGAATCGTGCCGCTAAATCGATAAGGGAGCGGATTCACAGGTCCACCTTCACGGAATTAAGCTGCGGATGACATCGCTGACCTGCGTGGCCTCCAGTTCCGCACCCGCTTGATTCGGATGCACACCGTCGGAAGTATAATCCTCAGGGTGAGCAAGCATAAGGCTGAAGAGGTCGTCGAAGGAAACGGCGTCCGGAAACGCCGCCTTCAAGGCCAGGTTGCGCTTGCGCACGCGTTCGGTCTTCGGGTCCAGACTTGCCAGACCGCCCTTCACACGGACCGGTGTCGTGCTGGTTATAATTATTTTCGCTTGCGGAGCGTAGCGCCGGATGACCTCTTGCACCTCCTTCAGGCCGCCTGCGTACCGGTCCTCCGTGTAGGCCCAACCATGCATGCCGTTGTTGACCTGGATGATGTCGAAGCGATATTGCTGCAGCAGCATCGCGATCTCCCCGATCAGCGCCGGGTCTCCGGCTGATTTCGAGGTCGAGAGCCGCGCTACGTTTGCCTTGCCCTTCAGCAGCTCCTGCACCTTCGGATAATAGAGCCTGGTGATTGAGTCACCGATTAGCAGTACGCGGGGCAGAGAGTCGTCTTGTACGCCTGCCACAGTAATGTCGAGCCACTCGGTTGACTCACGTTGAATATCGGGTGCGGCCGTATGCGAAACACTCGACGTTTGTTCCGCTTGGACCGTACTGAAAAGCATGCGATCCTCCCGGTAGCGTTCCGTGCCATCCTTGCTCGCAGTCACCTGTAGCTTCAGGGCTCCGGGCTCATTCGGAATGGAGAATGTCGCGGGCACTTCGACGTGATCGCCTAGTGGAACCTTCACCTCCACGGCATCGTGCGCCAGAACGTGTCCTCCTGCTGAAACCTCCCAGGCGACATCGATCCGATCGCCTGCGAGATCGTCGTTCATCACCGTCAGCCTGCGCGTCACGGTCTGCCCGATCACTAACGCAGGCTTCACGACCGGCCATTCGCCTTGTTTGTCGCTGATTTCGTTGGCCCGATCGAAATCCAGATCGGCCACCAGCACCGGAGCGTAGCACTGCTGCATCAGGTGAATCCGGGCGTCGTTCCACGGATCCTGAATCGCGGGCGCAATGACGAAGTCTGAAGGATCACCGGTGGGCTTGTACTTCTTTATTGCCCGCTCCAATGTTTCTGTACTCCCGCTCTCGCCTGGAACATAGTTCGGCCAGGCGTTGTTCAGGACGTAATTGCGCAGATCGGCGTCTCCCAGCGCTCGCCGAACACGGATGCTGGTCGCCATCCAGGCGAACCCCTGCGGCGTATTGTCCGAGGACCAGACTGCCTCGGTCTCGCCGTACGGGCGGTCCGACCTCGGATGTGCGCCGGAGACGGGTAGTTTGCCTATGCCGTTCACATAATGCTCCATGTTGATGATGCCGGGACCAAGATCCTTGTTGACGCCATCGGCGATGATCGGTCGCGTAAGGTCGACGGCCCGAATGACTGGAATCGCTTCCCTGATCGGAAGATCCCACTCGTTGGCTGCGCTCCAAATGACGATAGACGGATGATTGCGGTCGCGTAACACCATCTCACGGTCCATCGCGAGCATACTGTCATGCCCCGCGACGAAATCTTCCATCTGTTCCGACCCGCGCAGTGGACTCTCCGCAACCAGCATCAGTCCCATCTCGTCGGCGACATCGAGCATGTAGGGTGTCGCCGGAATCTGGTGAATGCGCATAATGTTGAAGTTCAAACGCAGCAGATTATCAACGGCCTTTGGCCATCCCGGATTATTCGCGGTGGGCGGTCCAAATCCTGCCTTGATGCCGTAAGCGTCGGTGCCGAAATCGGCCTCCTGCTGATTGTCTCCGCGCAGGTTAACGTGGACTCCATTCAATTCATAGTGATCGCCGACGGCCTGGAACTGTCGAAAGCCGAAGCGTTGTCTGCGCTCATCGAGAAGGCGCTTGCCCAGTTCGAGCCGCAAATCGATTGTATGCAGCACAGCGCGATAGCCGGAGCGGTAGGGCAGGTTCGGCCACCAATAGCTTGCGGTTCCCAGCTTCCAGTCGACTGCGGGAATCGCGATCTCCCGCGTCGTGTGAGCACCTGTCTTCACTTTGAGTTGCGGCAACGATGGATAATTCGCCTCACCCGTAAACCGACCTCCCAGTTTTACTCTTGCAGGTCGATCCGAATCATTTACGATCGTGGCGCTGACCTGGACGCGATCAGGTCCTTCCGTCGTGACGACGTAAATATCGTCGATGCGAATTCGCGGCAGAATGTCGAGTTCGACACCTCGCAGAATCCCATCCTCAAGCGCCGTGTCCCACGATGCGCCCTCTGCAATCGAAAACTTATGATTCGGCAAGAGAAACTTGCCTCGCCCATCGACGAGTACCTCGACCAGCAGGTCGCGACCGGGAACTGCAACGGGCGTGAGGTCGGCGTGGAATGGCATCCAGCCGTTCACATGGCTTCCAACATTTCGCAAATGAGCTTCATCGGGTCCGGCAAGCACAGTTGCGCCGAAGTTGACGGCTGCAAATTGAAGATGCAGTATCTGCCCCTGCGCCGCCGCGGGAATCGACAAATGAGTGCGATAGATCCCTGCGTCTGTGACAAACCCCTGGGTCTTCCAACCTCCGGCCGGAACCAGGATTGGTTGCCATTCCCTGCCCTCTGGTTTGAACTCCCAATGGGTTCCCGCCGCGGAACTAACGTCCAAAGATTGCGGAGCGCCAGCGTGAGCCGGCAGCCCGGACGCGATCGCGGCCAGTAAGGCGAATGCCGTCGAGACAACGCCGCTGCATGGCCTGGTTGGATGGGATGCAAGAGAATGGCAGAGAGGCAAGAGGGGAACCCCGTCGCAAGGTAGCGCTAACTAGCTCAAGTGTAGCAGGCGAACCCGTCTGACAAGTCCGCCCGCTTCGTCCAGCTCGCTTAGTTGCCCGTGATCAAGATGTGAGAGTACGGGGGGATCGATCCGTTATAGGCAGGTGGGTTAGGAGGATTGCTTTCGGCCGGAAGCCACGGGTTGCGGTATTGTGTGCCGCTTACCGTGACCGTGCCTGTCGGCGGTGTATAGGCGATTGCACTGCCAGTAGGATTATGAACGATGGTGTACTCAACGCCATTATCCTGAAACCGAAAGCCCACCAGGCTGTTCGTAAAGGAAAGCTGTCCGACCGTCCCGTTTGCCGAGGGGCTGGACGTTGGCCTGAACTCGGCCAGAAAGTAATGGCTCGTTCCGGCTGGATAGGTGTACTCCGGATCGCTTCCAGACTGTGCGTTGTGCGAATCCTCCAGCTGCAGCCACCCGGCCCCGCCCAGGTCGTCGCCGTTAGTGTTGGTGTACTCAGAAGCCTGCGTAGAGTAATCCGTATAAAAGACGTCGATCGCCAGATTCCCGTAGGTCCAGGCGTTACCGCTGTGGCTCCAGGTTGCCGGTGGATCGTAGCTGTTGCAATTGACGGCACAAGAGATAACGCGGAAACCTCCACTGAGTCCATACGCCTTTTCACTCGCCGTGTTGGTTACGCTGACCAGCCCAATCACGCGCGTAGGCAGTAACACCCATGTCTCGGTCTCCAGCCAGGAAGTTGGACCGACGTTATAGCCGCTGATGTTATGCACGGTGGAGAGCGCGCCGAAGACACCGGTCGAGAGGCTCGCCGTGGTGCTTGCATTGTGCTCATTCGCCGCCTCGTCGACCAGGGTCGTCTTCGCGAGTTGACCTGACTGGTCGAGCTCCGCCTGGTATGCCTGCAAGACGATAGTGCCAGCCGATTCGACCGCCGCGCTCAGCGGGTATGCGGTCAGGCCGTCGGCGCTGCCGTCGTAGGGCTTCAGAACCATTCCACCCACATAGGAAGACTTGCCGCGCCTGGAGATCGGCGTTGGCCTCGTCGTTCCGATGTAGGTGAATGGACCCTCCACGCCTCGGGTGCCCTGGATATTCTGGTCGTAAGCGATATAGTCAGTTGGAATTGCGGTGCCCGCGCCCAGAGTGCCGGAAGGATAATACCGTGCATCGTTGAAGCTGGCTGGGAAGCCGACTTGGTTAAGCTGCCATTCCACATACTTGTTCTGGGTGTAGTTGTAGACCGCCGACATGGCCTCCGAGTTCGTGTTTTCATTCCAATACTTATGCCACGCGGGCGCCGTGACCCACTCGCCGATGGAGCGGTCGGCCGGCGTTCCCGGAGGCGGACTGGTCTGTGACAGAGGAGTAAACCATTGTGTGTCCTTCACGAGGGCTAACGCCTGGCTGCTTCCTGCCACACGATAATAGCGTTCAAGCTCCTGCACGTAGTAGTAGTGATACGACTGGGCCTCGTTCTGCTGATCCGTGTAGTTGGTGCCGCCGTCGGGCAACAGAGCATATTGCATCTCCGCAAGGCCGCCGTTCACATAGGAACTGAAGTCGGTTCCAGTGATCAGCCCGATATAGGCGAGCGAGCAGAAATAGCGCACATCGGCATTGATCCAGTTATTGGCAACATCGCCGTCCCCTTTCCCGTTGTCGTATGCAGCCTTCAGATGTTTGCCTTCATCGCCGCCGTTGGCGTCGCTCTCGATGTAGTTCCCAAGCGTATTGAAAAGACTGAGGTAAGCCGTATTTCGTGACGGTAAGATAGCCTGCGGAAATGCAGCCTTGATCGCAAGGTATTCGTAGGGAAGATCGGCTGCATAGGTGAAGTCGAACGTGTACGGGAGAGTTCCGTTGTGCTGTAGCGCTATTGTGTTCATCACATTCTCAAAGTGCGTCAGCATCGGTCCGATCAGCTCGGGATTCTGGTAGAGCGTTGTGCCCGGATAGATGAAGGCGCGCGTCATCTCCATAGCGAGCTCGATCCGGTCGGCCGGCGGCGTCACCGTGGTCCAGACAGGATGAAAGCCGTCGTTGATGCCGAGTTGATTTTGAATGCTGGTGACCGCTCCATTCAGCGATGGATTCGAAGAGGTGTTGGCGATTGCGGGAAAGTAATTCGGGGCGGACGACGCCGCCGGCAACGTGTAGGTATCGTTGAATTGGCCAGTCACATCGGTGATCAGGTTGTTAGCGTCGGTTGTGTCTCCGGCATTTGAGAATGCCGTCGATTCCGAAAGTCCCCATTCGAGCACCGCTTTTTTTGCTGCATGCGCAGGTGTGTCGGTGGGCAGGCCGTCGACGCCCTGCTGCAACGTTTGCACGACAACGGTGTAGCTCCTCGTCGCTGTATGCGGTGTAGGCGAAGCAGAGTCAGTCACCTTAAGTGTGAAGGACGGAGTGGTCTCAACCGTCGTTGGTCTTCCGTAGAAGAAACCGTCGGCATCGAGACCTAATCCGTCGGGCGGCTCGCTCGCGCCGACGACGCTCCAGGTAAGAGTGCCCGTGCCGCCGGAAGCCTGCAGAGTCAGGTTCGGGTAATCGACGTTGACCACACCGTTGGGGAGGGAAGTTGTCGTGATAGTCAGCGTTTGGGCCCCAGCCGGGGAGGGCTGTAGTGTGGCCGCCGAACAACCGAGCAGCAGCAACAGAGCAGTGAAGTTGAGCCTGCGGAGCATGCGGGTGATGTCCGTACGATAAGACCGACTGGAGGATCTCATGAGTTTGTCCTTTGGGAGCGCGGGGAAGATGCCCATCTGAACTGCGCAGAACCGTATCGCAACATGGACAGGAAAGTAAAGTTAATTCCGTTACAGGAAACGATAACTTGCATTTCAGGCAGGATCTCGGCGTTTTCGGTTGGATCTATCATTCGCCGATTGTCTGCACTTAGCCGAACGCTGGACCGCGCCGGGCAAGGGACCCGATTCACGCATCCGAAAAGTTCCAGTTCAGTGTGTCTCCTTGAGCATCACGCCATCCACATGGCCCGACTGCCGCACAGCATTACCCCGAATGCGGCGTCGCTGAAGGAAGATGAAGTGATGTTCCGGCGAGTGGACTTCGCGACTTCCGCTCGAAGTCGACGACGTGAACATGGTCGTGATACCCTAACCGGGTTGATTGAGTCAACGTTAACTAGAAAAGGCGCTGAGACCTCTGGCATCGGACCTAAGACGCCACACTGGAGCAATTGTCGATGAAGATTACGAGACGCAGAGCTTTGGCAGGCATCGGAGCCGCAGCCCAGACAGCTTCCGTAAGAAGGTTGATGGCGCTGATCCCCGCAACACCTGCAAACCCGCCCGGCCGGGTTGCCACAAGTGCAGAACGCGATCTGGCGAAGGGGCCGTTTGAGCCTGGCTGGCAGTCCATGAAAGCACAGTACAAGACACCGGAATGGTTCTGCGATGCAAAATTCGGAATCTGGGCTCATTGGACGGCGCAGTGTGTGCCGGAGCAAGGGGATTGGTATGCGCGCAATATGTATATCCAGGGCACGCCAGATTACGAGTATCACGTCAAGACTTACGGACATCCTTCTAAATTTGGATTCAAGGATATCGATGCGATCTGGAAGGCGGAGAACTGGAACCCTGAAGCGCTGATGGACCTTTATCAGGCAGCTGGCGCCAAATACTTTATGACTCTCGCGAACCATCATGACAACTTCGACAACTTCAACTCGAAATATCATGATTGGAATTCCACTCGGATAGGTCCGATGAAGGACATCGTTGGCACATGGGCTGCAATCTGTAAAAGGCGCGGCCTGCGACTGGGCGTCAGCAACCACTCCGCGCATGCGTGGCATTGGTTTCAACCCGCCTTCGCCTACGATGCAGAGGGCCCTATGGCCGGCATTCGGTATGACGGATTTGCGAAGCGCAGCAGTGGCTCAGGTAAATTGTGGAATGGCCTGGACCCGCAGGAACTGTATGTCGGTCCGAGCCTGGTAGCACCCGATGGCATACCGACCGCCAGGGCGATGGCGGACTGGCATACTGTGAACGATCGGGTGTGGGATGAAAACCCGCCTTGCAATAACCCGGAGTTCACCAATACCTGGTTCCTGCGCTGCAAAGACCTGTTGGATACCTACCAACCCGACATGCTGTATTTTGACGATACCGAGCTCCCGCTGGGCCAGACGGGTCTCGACGTCACCGCGCACTTCTACAACTCCAGCATCCAGCGTCACGGCAAATTGGAGGCAGTCGTCTTCGGCAAGGAGTTTGTACCGCAACATCGAGGTGCGGCGGCTCTTGACCTCGAGCGTGGACGGTCGAACGACATTCTTCCGCTACCTTGGCAGACCGACACCTGCATTGGCGACTGGCACTACAAGCGCTCCATCTTTGAAAAACATCAGTACAAAAGTGCTAAAACTGTCATCCATCTGCTGGCGGACATTGTCAGCAAAAATGGGAATTTGTGCCTGAACATTCCGTTAAAGGGTGACGGATCGATCGATTCAGACGAGCGTCAGATATTGACGGAGATCGCAGCCTGGATGAAGGTAAACGGCGAGGCAATCTTTGCGACACGGCCGTTCAAGGTCTACGGCGAAGGACCACCGGACCCGGTCTCAACCGGCAACTTCAACGAAGGCAAGGGACGGCCATATACGGCCGCCGATATGCGCTTCACGACGAAGGGTGGCCACCTGTATGTGATCGCCCTCGGCTGGCCCCAGGATGGCACGTTGAAGGTCACATCACTGGCGCGAGGTTCCCGCTATCTGCCCTCGGAGGTTGCCAGGGTAGAGCTGCTGGGCATGGACGCACCGCTTAAGTTCGATCGCACGGCCGATGCCCTGCTGGTCACAATGCCTGGCCAGAAGCCTAACGACATCGCATACGCCTTACGTGTGACGCCTCAGAGTCTGGGAATGTAACGGGACCTAAATCATGTTCTGTCGTCTCGCAGTTCTATGCTGCCTTGCAGCTGCGTTCTTCGTTTCTGCAGTCTTCCCTGCCGCAGCACAAACCGATTACTTCACCGATTGGCCCGCCGGTCTCTCGCCGAAGGAGATCGGCAAACTCGTGGCTGAGCACTTCGTGACCAGCCCGCATCAATATGGCGCAACCATTCACTACTCCGAGGTTGTGACCTGGTACGGCGCGCTCACCTACGCGAACATCACCAAAGACGAGGCGTTGCAGAAGGAACTCATTCAGCGCTTTCAGCCGCTCTTACCGGGCGGGACTCAGGCCGCACGTGTTCCATCCAAACATCATGTGGACGATTCCGTCTTCGGCGTCGTGCCGCTGGAGATCGCGCGAGAAAACGGGGGATCGGAGTACCTCGTCTACGGCAAGAAGTTCGCCGATGAACAGTGGAACAAGCCCACCGCCGATGGTATGTCAGACGAGAGCCGCTTCTGGATAGACGATATGTACATGATGACGATCCTGCAGCTCGAGGCATACCGAGCTACGAACGATCGCATGTACCTCGATCGTGCAGCGCGCGAGATGACGGCCTACCTGGATAAACTGCAGCAGCCCAATGGCCTCTTCTTTCACTCTCCGGAGTCGCAGTTCTACTGGGGGCGAGGAGACGGCTGGGTTGCCGCAGGCATGGCAGAGATGCTTATAGATTTACCCCCGAATCATCCGCAGCGCGCTCGCATCCTCGCCGGGTATCGCACGATGATGGCCGCGTTGCTGAAGTATCAGGGAAGCGACGGCATGTGGCGCCAGCTGATCGACAGGAACGACGCCTGGCCGGAGTCTTCAAGCTCCGCGATGTTTGCGTTTGCCATGATTACAGGAGTGAGGCAAGGATGGATCGAGCCTGCCACCTATGCACCGGCTGGCCGCCGCGCTTGGATCGCAGTCGCCGGCTACATAGACCAAAACGAAAACATCACCAGCGTGTGCGAAGGTACCAACAAAGGAAGTAGCGTCGACTATTACCTTGCACGCAAACGCAGAACCGGTGACTTCCATGGACAAGCTCCTATTCTATGGACCGTTTCCGCACTCTTGCGCTGAGATTCAGCTCCGTCCCTACGCAAGGAGTCGCATCATGCACTCACGTTTCCTTACACGCCGTGCCGTCCTGGGTTCGTTGGCCTATGGCATCGGAGCGCAGAGCCTGGCCCGCCGCGGCTTCGCAGCTGCGTCGCCCGCTGACGCACCGCCGTGGACGAAAGATTGGGACGCGGCGCTTCTCGTCGCGGAGCTTCATGGCATGGAGAAGTCGTATGACCCTGCGGTCCAGATGATAAGCGCGTACCACGGCGACGAATACAGCTACCAGAGCCATGTCCGAGGTGCGACCGTTCACCCCACACGCAACTCGCTCGAATACGCTTCATTGCTTCTGTATGCCAGCGACCGGCAACCGATCGACCGGGCCGTCCAAATCATCAAACGCATGCTGTCGCTTCAGGTCAAAGATCCCGGCAGCCGATATTTTGGCCTATGGGGTTGGTACATGGAAGAGCCGCCGGATAAGATGCCGTCGGCAGACTTCAACTGGGCAGACTTCAACGGAGCGACGCTGCTCAACATCCTTTTGGAGCACGAGGGCAAGCTGCCGCCGGAGGTCGCGGCTGGCTGCCGAGATGCGCTTCGTGCCTGCGCGATCAGCATCAGGAAAAGGAATGTCGGCCTCGACTACACCAATATTGCCTTCCAGGGGACTTATGTAACACTTGCGACGGCGGAACTGCTGAAGGATGATGGCCTTCTCACCTACGCGAAGGATCGCATTAAGCGCCTGGAAGCAACGATAGAAGTGAGCGGCAGCTTTGCCGAATACAACAGTCCGGGCTACATGGCGGTCACCATTGGCAACCTGTCGCGAATGCTCTACTATGTGCGGGACAAGGAGGCCCGGGCGGGCGCTGCCAGGCTGAACGCGTTAGCCTGGAGGCATATAGCCGAACACTGGCATATGCCGACAATGCAGCTAGCGGGACCTATGAGCCGGGCCTATAACAACAATATCGGCGCAGCGATGTGGATACAGAAGGGTACAAACAATCGTGTACGTTTTCTCACTCTGGAGGAGATCGTAAAGCAAAGCCCCGGTGGCGAGGTCAGCATCCCCACCGTCCCATGGAACTGCCCCGAAGAGGTTGTGTCCATCTTTACCTCCACTGAGCGCCGGCAACATCGCGAACTGTTTGTTGCCGGCAGAACTACAACCGGCGATGCGATCAGTTCCCTGGCCGTCGAAAAACCTAACGGTGCTACCCTGCCAGTCGAGGGCACAACCCTGTTGACCCCGGCCTTCTCGCTTGGAACCATCAACCGCTGCGATTGCTGGGTGCAACGACGCAATCTGCTTGCTTACTGGGGCGGACCGTCGCGTCCTCCACACTGCGTACAACTGCGCGTGATGAAGGACGACTATGAATTCACCTCTGCCGAGTTCTATGCAGCACAGGAACAGGGAGAGGTTCTCGGTTCGATTCGGTTTCGTCTCGACGGAGGCGACAAGCATCCCAGTCTCGACCCGGTGAAAGGTCAGACGATCACACTTCGCCGCATGCGGGTGGAGCTGCTCTTCGAGCACTGGGAGAATTCAAATGTAATCCTCGTCGATGGACGACGGCAGACCAGCCACGCGTTTGACGCTCCAGTCGGCAGCCGGATCGCAATCGGAGCCGGACCCGTAAAGATCGTCTTTCAGGCCCGCGAAGCCCGCTTTCGCGAAAAGGCGCAGACCGCCAGCTTCGCGCTCGATGGCGCGAACGCCCGCCTGGCAGTGGAATTGATGCACAGCGACAAGCCCGAGACAATCCATCTGCCCGACCTTGCGGATCCTGGCTGCGACTTTACGTTTCACATGAACGACTCTGGTGCAACCCTTGAACAGGTTGACGAGGCATTCCAATCGAGGCTATATACGTCTAATCAATCAGCAAACGTTCGCCAGATCAATTGGAAGACCGATCGCGGCGAGTTGTCGGTGACCACCGCAACCGCCGTACAGCCGTTGCCTCTGCTGGATCGGGCGTTTGACGCATCGGTGGACGCGAAGCCGTATCCATTCCGCCGACTCGGCTCTCAGCCGAATTGAAACTTTGACCGATTCAAAACCGGCCAATGGAAAATATCGACCTTTGTAACCTGCAAGAAGTCTGACCCGCCGATCGAGTATCGACGGGCCCTCTTTCCGACTGATGTAGTCCCGCTAAAAAGAAAGACGTGCTGTGATCTGAAGTTGCCGCGCTCCATTGACTGAGGTGGTGAACTCTTGAATGCCGGTTGAGGCGTTTGGATTTGCGTCGCCCTGGTTGTTGAAGACGTTGAACGCGTCCAGGTTGATCTTGAAGTTGACCCGTTCTGTGATCGGGAAGACCTTGAAGATAGAGAGGTCCTCGTTGAACACGAAGGGTCCCTGAATGATCCTGCGAATATTGGGATTTCCGTAATTGCCGGGGCCGGGTTGAAACCCCACATTCTGCGCGGTTGTTCCGTTTGTAAGTAAAATGCCTCCGACGACGTTATTTGTGTTGAAGTTAGAGTTCGTCACCGTTACACCAGCCGGTAATGTCTGTCCGCAAAGCGGAGCGCTGGTCACGGTGGGACGCGTATCGACCGGGCACTGGTAAGGTTGGTTTGCTGTGTCCAGTCCCATGATGCCGTTTGACGTATTCACCTGGTTCGGTGGCACATAACCATTGAAGTATTGGAAACCGGTGTAGCAGATTGCTGCGCGACAATCCACGATTGGATGCGCGTGTTTGTAGATCACCAGCGGCGCGGTAGGCCCGTAGTTGCTTGCGGTCAGCGCGAACTCCTGAGAGTAGATAGTGCCATCACCGGCGAGCTGATATCCGCCGACGATCTCATCCAGCCATTTTGGCATATTGGAAAAGAACTTCTTGCCGCGCCCCACAGGTGAATCTACAACAAAATTCCAACGGATACGATGAACTGGAACTCCTGTATTGCGCAGATAGTTTGCCTGCCGGTTCTCCGCGTCCAGAGATGCAGGTGCGGTGCCGTTTGCGTAGTCCTGAAGCGGGTACACAATGCTGTCCCGAAACGCATTGCCGCCGTTGCGGAAGGCACTTGAGAACACATAATACACCTGATAGGCATATCCATTACTGTAGGTGCGTTGCAGGTTGATCTGTCCCGAATTATCGGTTGAATAACCTGTTCGGCGCTGTTCCAGGATCGTATTGTAAATAGGGGAGATGATGTTGCGGCAGTTGGTCGTAGTACATAGAGGCTGCAGCGTGTTGACGTATGAGACGTAGTTCGACGGAGCTGTGTTGTAGTTCCAGTTCTGTTCCAGATGATTTCCCTGGCTGACGACATAGCTCGCTCGAAACACAAGCTTGTCTTTCAACTGCTGTTCGATCGTGACGTTGCCGTTCTTTACGACGCTGACGGGTTGATGCGGATCCAGAAATGATTGGTTCACATTTGCATTACTGATAACTGGCGTACCGGCCGAGCTGATCAGATTTGCCGTGTTCTGCCCAGCGATGAGGGTTTGAGGCGAACGCAGGATATAGTTCGGCAAGCCGTCTGTGCCGGCCTGCGAGGACAGTGTAAGATTGTCCGTCAGGCTCGCGGTATACGGTGGGTCCGCATAGGTGCTGAAGTAGAAGTTACGTACTGGTACGGGATACAGGTAGCTGCCGAACCCTCCGCGGAGAACAGTGCTCCGCCGATCGCCAAAGATGCGCCAGGCAGCGCCGACTCGTGGGGCGAAATTGAGATTGTTCGAGTAAACCATGCGTGCTGGAAGACCGGCCTGCTGCGCGGTTTCGAACGTCACTCCGGCCGCCTCAAACCCGTTCACAATCCCCTGCGTTGTCTGGCCGGTCGCCACAAGCTGCGAGAGAGGTTCACCCAGAACGATTGCCTTAGTATTGAAGTCGAAGCTGGGAACAGAGTTGTTCACTTCACGGGGGGTGGGGTGCGCTTCATAGCGGAGACCAGCGTTGATCGTGAGATTAGGTCTGATGTGCCAATCGTCCTGAGCATAGAGCGCAACCTCCTGATTGATGAACTGGAAAGGACCGTGGACCTTGGCCGTGGTGTACGCATAAGCGTCGCCGAGAAAAAAGTCCGCCGCAGCCAGGCCCGTGTTCGTGACCGCCGAATAGGCTCCACTAGCTGCCGTCGCCGCGTTGAACTGACCGGTGCCGAGGCCGTCAAATTGTACCGTCGAACCATTTGGTGATTCATCGGGAACCGTGTCGATGTGATCGCGCCGATACCGTCCACCGAATGTCGTCTGATGTTTCCCGATGATCTTCGTAAGGTTTTCATCTATCTGCAGGATCTGCGTCGACTGGCTGCGCGTGTTGTCGGCAGTCGCATACTCTTCGAAAATGGAACCCTGCGCACCACCGGTGCTCGCACCAAGAATGTTGGGAAAGCCCAGTACGTTGTATGGATTGGGAAGTCCGAACTGCGCGTCATAATTCGTCGTAGGGCTGGGACCGGTGAAGACCTTATCTGTCTCCCAGTTTTGCGAGATCACGAACTCAGAGAAGAATGTGGAAGAGAACACATGGCTCCAACCCAAAGCTCCGGAGTAGGTGTAAGTCGGCAGTTCCGACACATTGGCTACTCCGTCCGTAGTCGGCGGACCAAACGAGGGCTGATTCAAATAGTGCGTGTGATAGAAAGTCTCGGATCCCCGGAGATAAAAAGAGTTTGCCTGGTTGAGGTGGTAATCCCCCCGGCCGCTGAAGGTGGGAGCATGGATGTACCGAGGTGTTGTTCCTGTGAAGTTAGGTGCAACGTAAGGATCGACGGTCGGAAGAGTGGGCAGCGGGGAGATGGAATACAAATACTTCGCCAGCGGGCCGATTGCAGCAGGATTGATGGTGTTGGTGCAGGTGGCCGTCGCCGCTGCAGTGCAGGTCGCGGGGCCGCCGTAATTGAACGGTGTCCGGGTCCCGTTCGCCTGCGTCGTTGACGGATCATATATGGTGAAGGGCTGACCTCCACTTGTGGTAAGCCCTCCGAAATTGCCTTGCCGCATGGCAATCGTCGGCACATATAGCGCCTGGAGATCATCCTGACGTAACTCTTCGTCCTCCCATGCAACGAAGAAGAAGGCCTTGTCATGCCCGTTATAAAGCTTTGGAATGATGATCGGGCCGCCAATCGACGCTCCGAATTCATTGCGGACCAGCTTGGGAGCAACGAAGTTCGTTCCATTCGCACGGGTGCGAGCGATACCATAACTGTTGTCCCGATTGGTCTCAAACAAGGAGCCATGGAACTGGTTCGTTCCAGACCGCGTCGTCAAGATCGTCGTCGACGGCAGATCGTACCTGGCTGAGGATGCGGAGGTTTCGATACGCACCTCCTGAATCGAGTCAGGATCCGGCTGGCGAAACGTGACACCCCCCTGCTCTACGTTGGCGATGACGGCACCATCCAGAACATACTCCTGTGCGTTGCTGACCGTCCCGTTCACTGCCGTTCCTTCCACCCCGGGCGTGGAGAGCCCGATGAGCGTCGAAATGACGCGACCGTTTATGGGAAGCTGCTCAATACGCTGACGCTCGAGATCGGTGGCTACCGTCTGACTGTTGTACGTAATCAGGGACGTCTGATCGCCGACCACGGTCACCTGGGTATTTACCCCGGAGACCTGGAGAACGGGATCGAGCGTTGCCGTCTGGCCAACTTCGAGAGTCAGCGAGGCCTTCCATTCCGCCATACCCGCGGCCTGGGCCGTAATCGCGTAGCGCCCGGCAAAAAGCGAGGGAACGGCGTAGAACCCAGTACCGTTAGCGGTCGTCCGCTGCTCGGTCCCTGTCGCCGTATTTGTCACCACGATCGTCGCGTTCGGAATCGCGGCGTTGGTCGCGTCATGAACACTCCCCTGTATGCTTCCCGCGCCGCTCTGAGCGACGGAGTAGCTGGACGCGATGAAAAAGGCGGAGGCCATGACCAGGGCAGGGAGCACCGAGCGTCTTGCCCCAGCAGTGAAAGAGGGGCTGGACCGCGCAAATCTGGTCGACAAGCAAAGTAGAAGCCAGTTGGCGAATGAACGCATGCTACATATCATGTGATGCTCCTTGGATCGCTGTTCCTTGCGGCCTTGAGAAGAATCTCCGCTTTGTGCAAAGCCATAAAAAAGCTCCCGATGTTACGTTTACTGAAACGCTACATCAGCGTTAAAAAGGGCGATCGGGTGAAGTTTAGTTAACGCTGAAGCAACTGTCAAATCGATCCAGCATAGGGCTTCTACACGCCGCCGCTTCAGCCCAACACATTCGAGCCGCCAGATCCCAAAATGACCTTCAGAGACGCCTTGTTCCACTGGCTGTGTTCCCTGAAGGCATGCCGCACGCGGAGGTGATCTACAGCCGGAAGAGTCACATGATGGATAGGCCTGCCGAACCTCTCATCACATGCGTTCGGGATGGCCCGCTTTCGGCGCTGGGCTGATTGGTCGACGCGGGGCTTTTTGGGTCTCATGACGGGATGGCGGGAAGGGTGGTTCTGGCCTCCGAAATGGCTTCGCCGGAGCCATACTTACTCTGGCTTAAAGGCAGCAAGAGCTCGTCTTGTCTTCTCGACCCCAGGCAAGCCGCAAGGGCGCGGCCGGATCGAGCGTTTCTTTCGGACAGTCAACCAGATGTTCCTCTAAGAACTCGATGCTTACATCAAGAGAAAACGGCACAAGCCCAGCCTCACACTGGAGAAGTTCGAAGAACTCCTTCCGAACGTTTCTGCTTAAGACGTACCATCGCCGCACCGGCGTGGAAGGGCGGCCGGCACCTTCAGATCGATGGCAGGCAGGAGGACTTCTGCCGCGGATGCCTGACTCGCTGGAGCAGCTTGATCTTCTGCCCCAAGGCGAGCTGTGGTCCCCTTCCGCAGATCCCGTCCAGTCGCCGAGGGAGTGGGTCGCGATGGCACACACGTTGGGCAAGCGTGTACCGCAGACAGCGGACAATCCAGAAGGACCGGAGCCAAACACCATGTTCAACAAAGTCATCCTCATCGGCCGCCTCGGACAGAACGCAGAAGCCAGGACCACTCAGAACAACAAAGACTTTGTTGTCCTCAACATGGCAACCCAGGAAAGCTGGAAGAACGACAAGGGCGACTACGAAAACCGCACCGAATGGCATCGCGTCTATGCCTGGCGGAATCTCTCGAAGTTCGCCGGGACTCTCCAGAAGGGGCAACTCATCACGCTCGAAGCGGTTCTCCGGCATTGCGAGGTCGAAGACGAGATCAAGGGCGTCACGTTCAAGCACCGGATCGCTGAAATCCATGCCATCAGCATGAAGCGGCTCTCGAAGGTTGAGGCCGCCGATGATCCCTCGGACTGAGTCGACGACGAATAGTCGCCGCTTGGGTGGATCAGCCGTGAAGGCTCATCCACCTTTCTTCAAGATTGCTGACGACAAGCCGGCTTGTTGTTACCCATTGGAACTCATGCCCGGATTACTCTCGATAAACGTCGATAGATCAATCGCGCTAAGAGAGAGCCGCAATGCAAAAGATTTTGCCGGGATCAACTGTCCTGTGAGGCGTGGCACTCAACGATAGCGGTAGAGCTTGACACGCTGGAACATGTAGCGATCGCCGCGCAGGCGAAGTGCTTTGCCTGAGAGTATCTCATCACCGTTCAGGCTTCGGCCGGCGATCCACTTGCCGTCGATGAAGCTGCCATCCTCTACCGAGGCAAACCCT
>CAXTMK010000034.1:0-35739 GCA_964245315.1 uncultured Acidobacteriaceae bacterium
GAACTATGCGGCGTGGCTCTACATCACGTGGCTGCCGGGGTATCTGCAGGTGCAGCGGCATCTCTCGCTGGCGAAGAGCGGGTGGGTGGCGGCGATTCCGTTTCTGGCGGGCACGGTCGGAATGTATTGCAGCGGCGGGCTGACGGATCGTCTGGCTCGCGCGGGCGTGCCGCTGGTGACGGTGCATCGGCGCAACCTGGTCGGCGGGCTGACGGTCTCGGCGCTGAGCACGTTCCTGGTGGCGCACGCCGGCTCGACCGCGCAGGCGGTGGCGGGGATGAGCTTTGCGCTGTTTTGCATTCACTTCGCCGGTACGTCGGGCTGGGGCTATGTGCAGGAGGTGTGTCCGCCGCGCTATGTGGCCTCGCTGGGCGCGATGCAGAACTCGGGCAGCTTCATCATCGCGTCGGCGGGGCCGGTGCTGACGGGTTTTCTGCTCGACCGCACGCACTCGTTCGACCTCGCGCTGACGGCCTGCGCGGCGATTACGCTGCTGGGCGCGCTTAGCTATGCGACGCTGGCGGCCCCGGATGGCATGCGCCTGGATGCCTAGGTGTCAAAGAGTTTTCGCGCGGATGGAGTATCGTGTCAGGAGAGTTATCGGAAAACCTATGGCCCTGCATGCCCAAGTCGTCCTGATCCTGCTGAGCGGCGTGGGCATCTTGTACGTGGTCTTCGGGACGACCTGGCTGTTCGACATAAGCGTCTTCCAGACGCTGCCGCCGGAGGAGTTCGTGAACGCCGTGCCGTTCTGGCTGGCGCCGATTGCGGGGATTGGGCTGGCCTGCGTGGTGTTCGGGCTGCAGGTTCTGATCGCGGGGGATCAGACGGTGCCGCTCAGGATTTTGTGGCCTATGCTGGGGCTGCCGATGGTGGCTTCGGCGGTGATGCGGCGGCGGGTCAAGGCGCGGTGAGGGCTTAGCTCTTGTCTTCAGATCACAAAGTGATGCTTGAGCAAGTGGCGGATGGAAGCTGGGACGCTCGCGTTCCTTCGATACCGGAGCTGTTCGGCGCCGGAGTGACGAGCAATCAGGCTCTTGCAGAGTTGGATAAGAGATTCCATGCCTGGTATGAAGCGGAACGGAAGTCAGGCGCCGATGTTAGCGGGGTCTGGTCTGAGATATTCCATGGGCTCCATGCTCTTTACAAGCCTGCGCCACAGTCCGCGCCCGGAGACTTCTGGGTTGAGAGCGAATGCTGCACGAGCTGCGGCGTACCCCAGGGTTATGCGCCGGACCTCGTCGGTTGGACCGACGAGCCCTTCGCGAGTTGCTATTGGAAGAAGCAGCTTGAAACTCCGGCGGAGTTGGAGCAGGCTTTCAAGATCTTTCAAGGACAGGAACTGGACTGCCACCACTATCGCGGAAACGATCCGGCGATTCTGGCGAGGATCGGCTCGCGTCGGGATGGTTGGGGATCGGGCGGACCACTGGACAATCTATCTGCAATCGTCTCGGCGCATTGGGGGAAGCGAGCGGTTTCAGAGGAAGCTGTCGAAGATGTGCGACGTACCTGGTGGGCGCGGTTGTTTGGCCGCCGCTGACTGAAAGCACAGAAAGTCCGCCGGTTCCATGTCCGCTTCTATGTCCGCTGCGATTGCCTTCGGCCATCAGATCGCCAAGGAACTGCCAGTCTCCGTCCGCATCGTGGGAGACGTAGGTGACTGCCTCTTCTCCATCGTGAACCGTCTTCGACAGATAGGACTTGGTATGTGGTGGGTCCGGAAAGTTCCAGTCCGATAGGCTGCTGTCGGGATCGGCAGACGCTCTAAAATCGTGTTCGACGACAGTCTGAGGCGCATCGGCCTGTAGCAACGGTTGGCGGAAGTATTCAATGAAGCCGTCCTCCCATTGAAAGTGGTTTTCGAGGTCGGGGTAGATAAGCTGTAGCACGGGGAAGTCCCAATTGCCCTGGAACCAGCTTGCCCATCCCATCAGGTGCATCACCCACATGGGATCGACCGGGCGGAAGACTATTTCTACCTCGCCGACGATGTCGCGGTGGCGTCCGGCACTAAGGTCGGTGCCTCCACGTATGGCGTCAACGGCATAGTTCACTGCGCGATGCGCTGTTTCATCATTGAGACCGACGACGATAATCTCGGCGTGGCCGGTCGTGTTGTAGGCGCCGACGGTGTAAGTCCATGCCATGCGCGGGTTGCTGCCGCTCACCTGAATGACATGGCAGCCGAATTCCTCCACGTCGTTGACGCACTTCAGGTCGCACCCGTCGAGGTCACGCGTGAGGAGTTCCTTGGTGCGCTCGGTTTGGAATGGTCTGGTCTCGGATGACATTGGGAAATGTTCTCATGTGGAGTCTCTCAACCGAAGAGCCGTTTGAACAATCCTCTCTTGGCTGGCTCAGGCCGCGGGCCGATCTCAACACCAAGTGCGTGTCCCCAAACGGCGATGCTATCCTCGGGTCCATTCTTGAAGCGCTTGATGGCTCGCTGCACCGGCCAGCAGCGGGTTCCGTCGGGACATTGCAGCTCGATGTCGATCTCGGCTTGCGGGTCGGTTTCGTCGCCGATCCATTCACCGCCTAAGCTGCGGCGGACCACCTCTCCAATATAGGAGCCGATAGCGAAGAGGCGCCGGCCTAAGTCCTGTGCCAGGAAGCCGTCCGGCTTTGCGGTTCCGGCCCGTGATTGCTCATCGAAGAACCGGTCGATCTCCCAAAGGCTGGCAGGTGTAAAGTCCGCGCGGTAGCCGGAGCTTTTGAGCGCGGTCGAGATCCAAGACGCAGATGAGAAAATGTCTTGCAGAATGTCTGCCATCGCTAGTTCTCCGTCGGCGTGCGGTCGAGATGGTCGATGATGAGGGTTTCGACGGGCACCTTTTGCGAGTCGAGTTGCAGACCGAGCGAGTCGCGGATGGCGGTGAAGAGCGATGGCTTGGTCGCGTCCTTTTCGGGGTCGGCGGCGTACACAAACGCGATGTCGTAGCTGCCGGTAAGGCCGGTGCGGTCGACCACGGGCATGCCGGCGTCCGGCGTCAACTGCATCGCGAGGAAGGCCATCGTCCAGTTCTTGCCCGCGACGCTGCCGGGAGAGACGCTCGTGCGCCAGCCGGGGGTGGTCTCGGCTTTAGTGGGCGTCAGCTTCGGGCCTCCTTTGGCGACGATGAGGGCGTAGCCCTTTTGCTGGCGGGTTTCGAAGTGGGCCTGTAGATGGAAGCGCTGTTGCAGCAGGGTTTGCAGGCGCGGCTTCAGCTCTTCGCGGCTTAGCTTGATGCCCTCTTCGGGCTTGGCATTTACATCGAAGAGGTCGGTCTCGCACCAGCCGGGCTTGTTGGCGATCTGGCTCTTGTCGATCCCGTAGGCGAGTTGCAGCAGAAGCGTCATCGTTACGCTGCTGGCGGTGAACTTGCCTGTGTTGGCCTGGCTCCACTGGCCCTGGGAGGCGATCCCCTGCGGGTTCGGCTTGACGGTCGCCACTTCAAACGCAGGCTGCTGCGCCACGCACGGTACGGCCAACAGCAGCAGGAGCGCGAGCTTCATGGCTTTACCACGGATTGCAGCTGCGCGAGGTGGTTGAGGTCGTGGCCGGCCATGGTTTCGATTACGGTTTGGAAGGTCATGCTTCCGCGTTCGGGGTGGGTCATGGGGCGCTGCATGTCGGCTTCGCTGGTGCCGCCGATCAGCTTGACGTTCCAGCCGCGGGCGGCGCGGAACATCTCGAGCGCGGAGGGCATGTCGTAGACCGAGTAGCGCTGGGCCCACGCATCCTGATCGAAGGGCTGGATGACGGGCGCATTCATCGCGAGGGTCTGGCGGAGACGGAAGGCGAAGACCAGTTCGCAGTCGGCAAAGTGCGAGACGATCTCGCAGGGAGTCCATTTTCCCGGGGCGATCGGCGTTGCGATCTGCTCGGGCGACAGCGCGCAGACGGCCTGGTGGACCAGGCCGGGCGTGGCGGCGATGACGGCGCGGGGATCCTGGCTACCGTTTGGGCCGTTGAGATATTTTGCGTAGGGGTTCAGTTCCATAGTGTTTTCGTGCTCTATAAGAACAGACAACATAAGTAGAACGCAAAGGTCGCGATGGAAGATTCGCGAAGTACAACAGCAAGACAAAAGCAGATCCCCGCGAATGACAAACGAAAATCAACTTGTTTGTCATCCCGCAGGGATCTGCCTGTCGCTCGGGGACTGCACAAACTTCCCTTTAGAACGTGGTGCTGACCGTTAGCCGGAAGGTCTTGCGCGGCTCGCGCAGCACGTAGTCGGCGCCATAAAACTGCAGCGCCTGCTGATAGGTGAACTTGCCGGCGTCGCTATTGGGGAAGAAGCTCGCAAACTGGGACGGCGTGACCGCCAGCTGCTGCGGGAGATCCTTGTAGAGGCGCAGCGGATTGTAGGCGTAGTAGAGGCGGAACGGTGCGTTCACGATCGGAAGGATGACCTGCAGCTCGGCGCCGTTCGACATGCGGGGAACGTAGTTCGAACCCGGCACGATGGCGAAGCGTTCCGTGAAGATGGGGGCGGAGATGCCGCCGTAGCAGGCTCCGTTGACGAAGGTGGGGCAGCCGTAGGTCGGCGAGTTGACCGAGGCCAGACCGGCGGCGCTCTGGCGCAGCTGATCGCTCTGCGTCGAGAAGGTCATGCCGAAGTCGGTGAAGAACGCGAAGGTGACCTGGCTGACGATGGGGATGCGGTACTCGACGTTGGTGGTAATCTGCGTGTCGCCGCCGATGGGGGCCAGGCGATAGACCGGCAGCGGAATCTGCACATTGCCGAGCGAGGCGTTGTCGGTGACGCGCGGAACGGTGGTGCCGTCGGGGTTGGTCAGGTTGAAGAGAACGCGATTGGGAATGAAGACGTAGGGCGAAGCGGCGCGTATGTCGAAGCCGCGGACGTCGGATTCGCCGCCCCCGTAGAGGCGGTGCTGCGGGGGCGCGACCTCGCCGCCGAAGCCGGCCACGTGCGAGAGCTGGATGCGGTAGCCGAGAACGTTGTGGCCCTCGCGATTGACTCTGAGGCCCTTCATCGGGAAGAACTGGCGGTAGGCGAGCGCGGGCTGGTAGAACTTGACGTTGCCGCCGACGCCGGCCAGCTGGAACTGCGCGGAGAGTTCCTTGCCGTTGTGCGGACCCTGACCGCGGTCCAGCGAGGAGAGCGAGAAGGTGGGTGTGACCACCGACGTAACGATGCCCGAAAGCTGGTTCTGCCCGGCCACGCCGGAGCGGAAGGCGAGCGTCTGGAAGACGTTCCGGGTGTTGTCGTTGAAGGTGGTGATGGAGGAGCGCGAGAGCGAGAACGACGCTCCGATACGGGCCGTGCCCTTGGTCGCGAAGAAGTGGTGCAGCGGCTGCGACACCGACACCGTCAGGCCAGTGGTCTGCTGGTTGTAGTTGGTCAGCGTGGAGCTCTGCGCGGCGCTCAGGTTGGCGCTCTGGTTGCCGGTGGCGCCGTAGGCCTTGGCGGGGTTGTAGTCGTACTTGGTGGAGAAGAGCTGGAAGCCGAGGGAGACCGGCTTGTTGCGCAGGTAAGGCTCGTTGAAGCCGAAGCTGATGTTGCGCGAGAGATCGCCGATGTTGGCCTGGACGGAGAGGGTTTCGCCAAGGCCGAGGAAGTTGTTGGTCTCGTAGGTGAGACCCACGAACGTTCCGGAAAGCCCGGAGATGCCGCCGTTGAGGCCGATGGAGTTCTTGCCTTTTTCCTTCAGCTTCAGCAGCAGGTCGACGGTGTGGTCTTCGGTGTTCTGGCGGGCTTCAGAGTCCTGCTCGGCCTTGAGCGGCTCGAAGTAGTTGAGCTGGTTCAGGCGCAGCAGCGACAGATCCCAGCGCTGCGAGTCGTAGATGGAACCTTCGTCGAGCAGAAGCTCGCGGCGGATGACCTTGTCGCGGGTAATGGTGTTGCCGGTGAACTCGATGCGCGAGACGTAAAAGGGCTGGCCTTCGTCGATGTCGATGTCGAGATAGATCAGGTGTTTGGCTTCGTCGAAGCGCGGCTGCGGCGTGCCGGTGAAGTTGATGTAGCCGAGCTGGCCGTAGGACTTGCGCAGCTGCTCCAGGCCCTTGGAGAAGATGGTGGTGTTGAACCAGTCGCCGTCCTTGTTGGCAAACTGCGCGCGCAGCAGTCGAAGATTGCTGACGGCCTTATTGCCCTTGAAGGTTATGCCGCCGAGCTTGTAGCGCGGGCCTTCTTCGACGGGCATCAGCAGGTCGATGCGCTTTCCGATACCGGTCTGAAAAGTGAAGGGATTGAAGGTGCCGACATCGCGAATGTGGGTCTTGGGCTCTTCGGTGAGCGCGCGGAAGTAGCCGCGGTCGCGATAGGCCGCGCGCACGCGCTCGGCGTCTTCGTCCAGCTTGGAGGCGTCGAAGGTGCGCGGGAAGATGTTCTCGAGGAAGATCGAATTGGGAACTCCGATCGGCTTGAGGTTCTTCATCGCGTTGCGCAGGATGCGGTCGGAGAGATCCTTGTTGCCGTCGAAGACGATCTTGCCGACCTTGACGGTCGGGCCTTCCTTGATGTCGAAGGTGATGGCGACGGCTGCGGGCGGAATGTTCTTGATCTCGGGCTTCACGATGGCGAACTGGTGTCCGTGCTCGGCGAGCAGGTCCTTGAGGACGACCTCGAAGCGCTTGATCTTGGTGGGGTCGTACTGGCTCTCGACCGTGACCCCGACCTTGGCCTTCTTCAGGCGCTCGTCCACGTCGGAGATGGTGACCGCGTTCAGGCCCTTGTAGTCGATGGAGCGGATGGTGGGCTTTTCCTTGACGTAGACGTAGAGCTGGACGCAGGCGGGGGTGTCGCCGCTGGCGGGGACGTCGACACGCTCGATGCGGACGGATTCGAAGTAGCCAAGATTCCAGAGCGAGTTGAAGTCTCGCTCGACGATGGCCGGGTCGTAGAGATCGCCCTGGCGCGAGAACAGGCGCGCCAGCACGGATTCCTTGGGAATGCGGCGATTTCCGATGACTGACGGCGCGCAGAGCGTCTGGGCGTTGCCAAACTGGCCGCCGCTTTGGGCGGCGGGCGCGGGGGACTGTGCCGGGGACTGGCCGCGAATTGGCGCCGATGCAATAGGGGCGAACGCTACGAGAGCCGCGATGAGGGCTGCCTTGAAGCTACGGCTTGCTTTCTGACTTCTTTGGTTCTCGGTAAAGATACGCACACCCTCACAGCCTTCAGGAAATCACGTCCCTAATCCAGATGAATCCGGGGGGAACCTCGATTATATGGGAGCCGGAGCCGGGTATGCGAGTTTCGAGCCGATATGGTTACGGCTTCGGAGGATCGTGCGGCGGCTGCGGCCCGGTTCAGAGCAATCGAAAGCGATGGGGGTTGGACGGATGAGGGAAGGAAGGGTTTGGTAGGCGGGCGAAAAATTGACTTGCAGGCGACCGAACCGACTTTTAGTACGGTACTTCTCCGTTGTGCATCATGTTGTAAGTGCAAACGGCGTCGTACTGGCGAAGCTCGTCCTCCGTTGGCCGGAGACCCTGCGTGGTCTGGCCGCCATTTGCCGAGCTACTTGAGTACAGCATCTTTCGGATCTCCTCGCGACCGCGTTGGACCCTGTACCGTACTGTCGATTCAGGAAGTGAAAGCATCTCGGCTATGTTGCGGCAGGGCATCATGGCGAGCAGCTGGAGTTCCAGTACTTCACGAAAATGATTAGGGAGTTGGCTAATGGAGCGGGCAAGCTCTGCGAGGCGAATTTTACGAGGAAGCGCTAAACTTGCCGAGAGCTTTGCAGGATCAATCACCGCAGGGCAGTAGCCCACCTCAGGTTCTGAGCGCTTCTTCGAGGATGGCGGGCGAGAGGCCTTCGGGACCGGCAATGATTTTGTTAAGCTCGCCATGCATGGCCTCCAAGGCAGTCTTCTCAGTATAGCGATTAACATGATACAGTGCCCGCTCGATTCGATTGTGATGCACAGCTTGTGCCGGAGTCTCGGAATTGTTGGTGACCAGGAGTGTGAGAGCCAAGCCGAACTCGTCCCGAACGGCCTCTACCAACGCGGGCACCCCTAAGTAGGCCTTCGCCATATAAGTGAGCGGCACCGTACGTCCGATCGCGCGAGCTCGACCGATCATGCGTTGAACGTTGATGCGCGGGTCGTCGGTGTAGAAAAGGCGGAGAATTGGAAAGCGGCCCGCAGCTAATGCTTGATCGATCAAATCCCTGGATCGTGCAAACTGAGTCAGGATCGTCTCGTGCTCCATTTCGACATCATCGATCGTCGCGGGACCGAACGCGCTCTTTGTCTTGCCGGATGCTGGCGCTCCGGTGAGCATGAGAATTCTATTGCGTGTGGGGTGGGCCGGCCTGCTCAAGAGCGTGCGGCGAACGGCATCGGCAATAGTTGACGCTGCTGCGTCAGCAAAGCGGTTGTTGATAGTTGGACTTTGTACATACTCCGGAAATATGCGCTTGGCGGCGTCCCGGCTGAGGAAGAAGATGCCTTGCCTGGTGTTCGCCGCAATGTATTCCTGTACCAACTCTTCGCCGA
This sequence comes from uncultured Acidobacteriaceae bacterium, assembly GCA_964245315.1. Taxonomy (GTDB): domain Bacteria; phylum Acidobacteriota; class Terriglobia; order Terriglobales; family Acidobacteriaceae; genus Edaphobacter. The sequence continues at coordinate 8,462 of CAXTMK010000034.1, forward strand.
CCATGCGCAGCCGGTTCAAGAACGCAAGTTCTAACGGATCGTTATAGGTCGGTTCGGGAACATAGATCGGTGCAATGTTCATTTTGTTCGTTGATTCATTTTATCCCGCTTCCTCCACTTTCTACCGCGTCACCCGCGCATGAATCAGCCCATGCGGCTCGTCCTGCGGGACAAAGATGGTGTTGTCGTTGGAGTAGTTGAACGGCTCAGCGAAGCGCGAGAAATCGATGGGGATGTTGTGGCGGTTGGGCATGGTCAACGTCATCTCGGCGACCTCGGGCACGGCGGCGAGTACGGCCTCCGCCATGGCGTAGAGCGTCTGCTGGACTGACAGGCTGTCATGATTGGCGAAGGTGGTCAGCAGGGTGTCCATGACGGACTTGCGGCTGGCGATGTAGTCGGCCGGTCGCGTGGAATACGCCCAGTCGATGGTGGCCTCGGTGCCGAAGAGCCGGTCCCAGGTCTCGGGCAGGGTGGTCAGCTCGTCGCGCTTGAAGCCGGCAAAGGCGGAGTGCGAGGTCTTCATGATTATAAGGCCATTGACGCCGTAGGTAACGGCGAGAACTCCACCCTGCGGCAGCGTCACGCTGGCAGTGAAGACCTCCGGACCACGCTGCAGGAAGGCGGAGCCATGCTTGACGCCATCAGCCTTTAGGCGGATCCAATACTTCGCCTCGATGGTGATGCGAACGCTGGTGACCCGCGGGTTGCGCCCTGCGAGGAACGTGGCAAGCTCGATCGCGAAGTCTTCGGGCGTACTGGCTGTGCTGGTGCGCGCCAGGGCGTAGACCGTGTTCTTCATGGTGTCGGTGGCGAGCAGGCCGGTGTTGTCGCCGGCGACGAAGCAGGCCGTAAAGTCGCCGGTCAGGTAGACGCCGATGTTCCACTCGTATACGTCGTGCGTGTCGTCGTGGCGGACGACCTTCATCAGGCGGACGCGGGATTTGCCGTAGTGGTTTTCCGCGAGGGTGGGCATAGAGACAGGGTATAGGGTGTAGGGACCAGGGAGTAGTGGGCAAGTGCAAAACTGTTTCAGCTGCCGCGGTATGTGGTGTAGCCGAAGGGGTTGAGCAGCAATGGAATGTGATAGCTTACGGCATCCGCCGCGACGACGAAGCTGATCACGATCTCGGGATACAGCGTGGCCTGGTGCAGGCGCGCGAAGTAAGGCGCGATCTCGAAGGTCAGCCGATACTTGCCGGCGGCAACCAGCGAGGCGTCAAGCAGTGGCTTGCAGCGGCCGTCGTCATCGGTCGTGGCGGAGGCGCAGGTGAGCCAGTGCAGGCCGTCGGCACGGTCGAGAATGACGGGAACGCCGGCAGCCGGGCGGCCGAGCGAGGTGTCGAGGATGTGGGTGGAGATGCCGCTCATGCTGATAGCCACTTTCTCATGCGAAGGTTGGTGATGCGTTGTTGTTGGCGCGCGGCTTCCTGCAGCTCTTCTTCACGCGAGTTGTTGAGGCGAGCTTCGAGTACGGCGAGCAGCTCAGGCGCGGTGCGTCCGCTGGCGAAGACGATGTAGCGGAAGCCGAACTTTTCTTCGTAGGCGCGGTTGCCAAGCAGCAGGGCCTCGGCGACCGGCGTCAGTGTGTCCTGCGCCGCGGCCTGCTCGGCCTCCGACGAGGCAAGGTACAGGGTCGTCGCGGCTTTCTTTTCGCCGATGCGGGGGTGAGCCGCGAAAGCTTCAAGCCAGTCCGATTCGGCGAGCGAAAACCAGAGCGCTTCGGCGGCGCCGATGAGGGCTTCGGGAGTCGCGAAGGGACGCTGCGCGGCCAGCGTCGCCGCCCAGCGCGGCGAGCCGCAGCAGGCGAGCAGTTGCGCTTCGGCTTCGGGTGTCGAGGCGTGGTTGAAGTCGTCGAGTGCGCTCATGCCGCACCCAGTTGTTGCAGGAATTCTTCGAGCAGATTCGCGGCGACATGCGCGCGGTACTTGCCGGTGGAGCGGATATCGTCGAGCGGCGCGATCTCCGCGATCAGGGCGGCGCGTGCCTGCGCGATGAGAGCCCGGCTGAGAGTCGCGTCCGTGAGTGCGGCCTCCGTCTTGCGGCAGCGAAAGGGCGAGTGCGAGACGCTGGCCAGGCCGATGCGCGGCTTGCGGATGGTGCCGCCGTCGAACGTGGCGACCGCCGCCAGCGCGACCTTCGAGATTGCCATGGCGTTGCGCGGGCCGACCTTGCGCAGGTATTGGCACAGGTTTGCAGCAGGGCGAGGCAGTACGACGGCAAGTACCAGCTCGTCGGGTGCGAGCACGGTCTGCTTGTAGCCGGTGTGGAACTCGGCGAACGAGATGGTGCGGGTACCGCGGACGCTGATGAGCTCGACCGCCGCCTCGTACGCGAGCAGCGCCGGCGGCGAGTCGGCGGCGGGCGAACCGTTGACCAGATTGCCGCCTAAGGTTCCACGGTTCTGGTTGGCGATGGAGCCGGTCCAACTGGCGGCGCGCGCCAGCAGAGGCAGCGTCGCGCATAATTCGGCGTGGTTGCGGATGGAGGTGTAGGTGACGCCGGCGCCGATGCAGATGGCATCGTCCGTGACGGTGATCGCGGTGAGCTCGGGCAGGCCGAAGATGTTGACCAGCTTGTGGGCTTGGAGGCGGCCGGCGCCGAACTGCACCATCAGCTCGGTGCCGCCGGCGATGGGCATCCACTTGCCCGGAGCCTGCGCCAGCAGCGTCAGCGCGGCTGAGAGCGAGCCGGGCGAGACGAGTTCGTACTCCGTGGCGTCGGCTCTCACTGGAACTCCGCGTAAGTGAATCGAACGGCGTCGAAGATCTTTTGGTAGCCGGTGCAGCGGCAGAGATTACCTGAGAGGCCCTCCTTGACCTCTTCCAGCGTCGGATGCGGATTTCGCTTGAGGATTTCAAGGGCCGCCAGCGTCATGCCGGGGGTGCAGATGCCGCACTGCGCGCCGCCATGCTTCAGGAAAGCCTGCTGCACGGGATGCAGTTCGCCATTCTGCGCGACCCCCTCGATGGTGCAGATGGTAGCGCCGTCAGCCTGCGCGACGGGCACCAGGCAGGAGTTCACCAGCGCGCCGTTCAGGATGACCGAGCAGGCGCCGCATTCACCCTCGCCGCAACCCTCCTTGGTGCCGGTCAGGGCGAGGTTGTGGCGCAGCACGTCAAGCAGGCGCGCCATGGGCGGCGCTTCGACGGTGCGGGCCTGGCCGTTGATGGTGAAGGCTATTTGGGCCATAGCGTAGGGTAACGCACTTTGGGAGGTGGCTACTCGCGCACTCGGCTGTGCGACCCGCGACGAGACATTTCAAGATGCTAAAATTTTGTACGCATCGGTACGCAAGAGGTGTCATTATGCAGACGTCAAAAGCCGAAGAACCTGTGGCGATCAAGGCGGACGGGGCGACCATAGGCCACTATGTTCCCGTTCGACGCCAACGCACGGAAGCGGACCGCATCGCTCTACGCGAGGCTCACGCGCGAGTACGAGCGGAGATGGCCGCGCTTGGGGTCACTGAGGACGAGATCATGGAAGACTTTGAGCAGCTAAAAGCGGCCGAGAGGGCCGTAAGGCATACGTCCCGGTGAACAGATCGAAGTACCTGACAATTGATGCAAATATCCTCTTTCGCGCGGTCTTCGGGAGCCGGGTTCTAAACCTTTTGGAGACCTATTCGGCCTCTACGATGTTCTTCACTCCGGAGATCTGCTTCGAGGATGCCAGACGAAGAATTCCTGGTATCGCCGCAAAGCGACATTCCAGCGCGACGAACGCTCTCAATGAATTGGACAAACTGGAAGAACTTGTTCAAATTGTTCATTGCAGCTACTACGGCGCCTATGAAGAGCCGTCCAGTGCGCGCATCCGATCGCGCGACATCACGGACTGGCCCATCGTCGCCACATGTCTTCTGCTGAATGCTCCACTATGGACCGAAGATCGCGACTTCTTCGGCTGCGGCATTGCCACCGGGACCACGATCAACGTCGAACTTTATCTTCGCGCCCCAATCACCTTCTGATCCCTCTCTTCTCCGCGCTGCGAAACAAATAAACTCCCAGCACGCAGATCAGCGGCTCGAGCGGATGCCGAAACCTTGCCTGCACGGTCACCACGTAGTACAGCAGCGGGATCACCGCGAACGCCCAGAAGAACAGCCACGCCGCAGCCACGCGATGGCGCAGGGCCAGCGCCAGCCCGAACAGTCCGCTCAGCGAGAGGAACGCGTGGCTCATCTCCCGCGCGGTCTCGTTGGCGACGCCCTTCCAGCCGTTCTCCGTCGCATGCGGCACGCTGACCCAGAAGAACCACACGCGCTTCAGCATGTTGGCCGCGAAGGTGCCACGATGGCTGTCGATCAGCGCCCACGCCTGCGCGCCCTGCTGCCTGCTGTACTCCAATTCGCCGAGGCGTTTGTAGCGCAGCAGGCGCGGGTCGCTCTCGGCCATGGCCAGCGAGGCCACCAGCGGATACCCCTGATTTTCCGGCAGCGCGGATTCGTACAGCTCCGCGCCGAAGTTCGAGCGCATCGGCACGAACGCGTGGAACGCATACCAGTTGCGTACGATCCACGGACTTACCAGCGCCGCGCACACACAGCCAGCCAGGGCAAGATTACGCCATGTCGCGGCCGATCTCAGCGTCGGCCATGCGATCCATAGCGCGCACGCCGGCAGGAACGCCAGCAGCGAGCTGTTCGACAAAGCGATCAAACCCCAGAGCAACCCGAACAACATCCACCGCGACACCTTCTGCGACTCGCGCAGTTCGAGCGCCAGCACGATCACCCACGCAAACAGGAATGCCGTCAGCGACATGTCCCACACCCAGCGCACGTCGTACTGCATCGCCGCCGGATAGAGCGCCCACAGCCATCCCGACCACAGCGCTATCTTCATCCCTTCCGTGCCGCGGCCGAAGGTGCGCCATGCGATGCGATAGACCGCCGGAGCGGTCGCCGCGCCGAAGACGCTGTTGACCGCAAGGATGACCCATCCCGACGCCGCGGTGTACACGCCGAATATCGTGAAGACCGCGGCCAGCAGCAGCGGGTACAGCGGCGGAGTCCACGCGGTTGGCCCGGTGTGCCCGTTAAAGGGATCGGCAAAGCCGTAGCCGGTGGCGAGCGCCCGGGCGATGCGGCCCATCTCCCAGCCGAAATCGAAGTGGGTGTTGCCGGCGCGGATCCGGTAGGTGTGGCCGAGCGTGAGGTAGAGCAGGCGGACGATCAGCGCCGTCCAGAAGATGCGGCGGGGCGCTCGGCCGTCATCTCCCTGCACGTCGAAGAACTGTTTTATGCGAGCCGGCATCGTCCTCGATTGTAGGCGGTCAGGGCGGACTGCAAACGATCGTGCCCAGCTCGACCGTCGCGGACGAGCGCACAGGCGTGTACAGCAAATTGCGGGGAATCTTCGGGATCAGGGACTTGTCGAGAAGAATGAGCCGGGGCTCACAGCCGACAGCCTTCTGCAACGGCACAGGATCGAACCTGTAGCGATCAGGCTTCGTTCCCGGCGCTGGTGGATCGACTTCGGCCTGCTGAACCCGCCGTTGTGAGTAGAAGACGACCGTCGCGATGGACTGTACTCGCCCCGCGCGCCACAGCAGCAAGGGGCCGCCGGTCGACGCCTCGCGAACATCCGCGCTCTTCAGCAGCGCGTCGGTTTCTTTGTTATCCAGCAGCGTGGATCCATCGCCGAGTTGCGCGCTGTGCAGGCTCTTCAGCGTGGAGTGCGTGGCGAGGATGCTGAGAATCCAGATTGCGGCTGTGGCTAAGACGACGCGGCCCGGGGCTAAAGCCCCCTTTTTCTGCGGGGCGCTATTCGTGGGGCTAAAGCCCCACGCTAATCCGGTTAAGCGAGTGCGTCCATCGATTGCGGTAGAGCGGATGATTTCGCGGATGAATTCGCCTGCGACCGCGGCAGCCAGCAGCGTGAGCGCGGGATAAGCCGGTGCCATATAGTGCGGCAGCCGCGTCTGAATCACGGTGAAGAAGCCAGGCACAACGACAGCGAAGATCGCCCATACCCGCAGCTCCGGCCGCTTCAATCCGTGCCAGATCGCAACCGGATAGAGCAGGCAAAACGGCGGCGCGGAGACCAGCAGCACCTCCAGATAAAACCACCAGTGCGTGCGATGGCCTTCGATCTGGTGGGCTGCGCGCGTCAGCACATGGAAGCCCAGATACTCCGCCAGAAACTCATGCCCATAACGCAGATACATCGCCCCATGCCACGGCAGCACGAGCGCCGCAAATAGCGCCAGCCCGAGTGCAAACGCCGCTCCGTATCGCCGCCGGTCCCAACGCTGTGCCGTCGCGTAAACGACGGCCGTCAGCGGAATCACCACGCTGGCCGCGCCTTTGGTCATCGGCGCAATCGCAAAGCCCAGCCAGAACCAGTACCAACCCGCGCCGCGGCCATCCTCCACCTGCACCAGCCCGATAAGCGCGATGCAGGCGCCCAGCGACAGCAGCACATCCATCTCGCCGACATGGCACACATGCAAAAAGCCGAACGTCGCCAGCAGCATCACCGTGCTGACCCACGCGGTCAGCAGATCTTTGCGGCCTGCCAGCCAGCCATGCAGCAGCGCGGCCAGCGTCACGCCTGAGAGCGCCGACCCGGCCCGCGCCCAGAACTCTGTCACGCCGAAGAGCTTGAAGAAGATCGCCGTCACCCAGAGCGTCAGCGGCGGCTTCTCCATCCAGAGCCGGCCGTTCCAATGCGGCGTCAGCCAACTCCCGCCCAGCATCTCGCGCGAGACCTCGGCGTAGATGCCTTCGTCCCACTCGGTGAGCAGCTTATGCCCGAGCAGCGGCAGCAGCACCACGCAGGCCAGCCCCGCCGCCAGTGCCGTCGAAAGCATTCGTTCGCGCCGCGTACCTGCTCCCAAAAACTGCATCGCCTCATCCTACCCGCTAGACTTCTTTCTATGTCCCTCACCATCCAGACGCTCAGGATGCACCCCGACGCACAGCTCCCGCGCTACGCCCACACCGGGCCTTTTGGCGATCTCGCCGCCGACCTGCACGCCGTTTCGCCCTGGACGATACAGCCCGGCGAGACGGTCGCCATCCCAACCGGTCTGGCGCTGGGATTTCCGCCCGGCTTCGGCGCGCTGGTGGAAGACCGTTCCGGTCTCGCGTTGCGCGGCCTTACCACGCTGGCCGGCGTCATTGACCCCGGCTACCGCGGCGAGATCAAGGTGGTCGTCACCAACCTCTCGCCTATGCCGCACAGCATCTTTTCCGGCGACCGCATCGCGCAGCTGCGCATCGTGCAGCGGCTTGAAGCTGTGTTCGAGCTCGTCACTCAACTGGACGACACCGCGCGCAACAGCGGCGGGTTCGGCTCGACCGGCAAATAGCCCGTGGTCCACGCGTCCTAACGACGCCGTGCGCCGTTCATCGCGGTCCCATCGCGATGAGTGGGCTTAACCCAGAACTTTCCGCGCCGCCGCATGCGACAATCGAAGCAGCGAGCCATGCCCAACCAGCAAGTCAAGCATCCGGCGAATGCCGCCATCCCCACCCCCGCGACGATCACTCCCGCGCTGCTCAAGACGCACAGCATCACGCCCGACGAGTACGCCCGCATCGAAGCATCGCTCGGCCGCACGCCGTCGCTGACGGAACTCGGCATCTTCTCCGTCATGTGGTCGGAGCATTGCAGCTACAAGTCCAGCCGCGTGCACCTGAAGCGCCTGCCGACCAAGGGCGTCCGCACGAGCGGTCCGGGATCGGTGCTGCAGGGGCCGGGCGAGAACGCCGGCATCATCGATGTAGGCGACGGCTGGGCCTGCGCCTTCAAGATCGAATCGCACAACCATCCCAGCTATATCGAGCCCTACCAGGGCGCGGCCACCGGCGTGGGCGGCATTCTGCGCGACATCTTCACCATGGGGGCAAGGCCGCTGGCGGTGATGGATTCGCTGCGGTTTGGACCGCTACAGCCATCCACCCCCCCTTTGTTGTCATCCCGCAGCGAAGCGGAGGGATCTGCTTCACCGGAAGCGGCACTGAACTCGATCGACTACTCCCGCAATCGCCACACCCTCGCCGGCGTCGTGCACGGCGTGGGCGGCTACGGCAACTGCTTCGGCGTGCCCAACCTGGGCGGCGAGACGCGCTTCGAGGACTGCTACTCCGGCAATCCGCTGGTGAACGCCTTTGCGCTGGGCCTGGTGCGTGCGGATGAGATCTTCTATGCCAAGGCGGAGGGCGTCGGCAATCCCGTCTTCTACGTCGGCGCCAAGACTGGCCGGGACGGAATCCACGGGGCTACCATGGCCAGCGAGGAATTCACCGAAGGCTCGGAGCAGAAGCGGCCCAACGTGCAGATGGGCGATCCGTTCCTCGAAAAGCTGCTGCTCGAAGCCTGCCTGGAGGTGATGAAGACCGGCGCGGTGCTCGGCATTCAGGACATGGGCGCGGCCGGCCTCACCTGCTCGACCTGCGAGATGGGGGCGCGCGGCGAACTCGGCGTCACCATCGAGCTCGACCGGGTGCCGCAGCGCGAGACCGGCATGTCGAGCTACGAGATCATGCTGTCGGAGTCGCAGGAGCGCATGCTGCTGGTCGCCGAAAAAGGCCGCGAAGAAGAAGTCCTGGCTGTATTTACAAAGTGGGGGCTGGACTGCGCGGAAGTCGGCATCGTCACGGCCGACGACGTGATGCGGGTGTACCACGGCGGCGTGTTGCAGGCGGAAATTCCGAACAAGTCGCTGACGGACAATGCGCCGGTCTATCACCGGCCGGTCGGCACCTGGATTCCGCCCGTTCCACGCGACGCACCCGCATGGATTGTCGACGAACTGAACCAGCGCCGCGACTACACCGCCGACCTGAAGACGCTGCTCGCCAGCGCCAACATCTGCAGCAAGCACTACATCTTCGAGCAGTACGACTCGATGGTCCAGACCAACACCGTGCAAGGGCCGGGCGGCGAGGCGGGGGTGATGAGGATCAAGGGATCAGGGATCAGGGATCGGGGATCAGCCCGCCACGGCATTCTCGAATCCCTCGGCAACCTGATCGCCGAATCCACGCCGCAAGGCGAAGCCGCCATTCAGGCCTCCAACCAATCCCTAATCCCTGATCCCTTGCCCCTGATTCCTAAAGCCCGTGAAAGGGGCTTGGCGATGGCTCTCGCCGGCAACGGGCGCTGGTGCTATCTCGACCCCAGACTCGGCGCGATGCACGCCGTCGCCGAGGCCGCGCGCAAGGTGGCGTGCAGCGGCGCCACGCCCGTCTCCGCCACCAACTGCCTCAACTTCGGCAATCCCGAAAAGCCGGAGATCATGGCGCAGCTTTCATCGGCTATCGACGGCCTCGCCGAGGCCTGCGTCGCGCTGGGCACGCCCGTCACCGGCGGCAACGTCTCGCTCTACAACGAGACCAGAGGCGAAGGCATCTACCCGACGCCGGTCATCGGCATCGTAGGCATCCTCGACGACGTGACGAAGACCGTGCCCAGCGGCTTCCGCCATATCGGCGACAAGGTCTTGCTGCTGCAATCGACGACCGAAACCGAAGGCTCGCCGACCCAGGAGCTGGGCTCGTCCGACTTCGCCAGATCGGTCTGCGGCGCGCTGTGGGGAGTGCCGCCGTACCTGAACCTGCAGAGCGAAGCCGCCCTGCATCGCGTGCTTGTCGAGCTGGCTCAGCGAGGCCTCATCCACTCCGCGAAGGACATCTCCGACGGCGGCCTTGCGGTGGCGCTGGCGCAGAGCTGCTTCGCCAACGGGATCGGCGTGCATGTCAACCTCGGCGCGTTAGGCGACGCGAACATTCCCGCGGCGCTCTTCGGCGAGAACGCCACCGAAGTCCTCATCACCTGCGCGCCCGAGGCCTACGGCGAGATCTGCTACCTGCTCGACGAGGACGCCAGCTTTTTCCCGCTCGACATCGGCGATACGATTGCGCTGCGCTACGAAATCTTCGCGGACGACGATGCGCTCGTAGATGTTCCGCTGGCCGGATTGAAGTCCGTCTACGCCAATGCACTGGAATTGCAATTGGCCGAACAGGTGCCGGCATGAGCGAACAGACGTTCGACGCCGGCGATCTGTATGGGCTCGAGGTATGTCTGCGCGATCTGGACCATATGCTTTCACGCGCTGAAGAAGCGAAGTCGGATAAAGCGGTGGCCTACGCCCTGATAAAGACCTTCGAGCTTACCTATGAACTTTCGGTCAAAACCATGCAGAAGTATTTGGTAGCGAGAACGCTCAAGAGCGACCAGGCCGGACACGCAGACTTCCAGGATCTCATTCGATTAGCAGACCAGTTCGGGCTGGTTCTGAACGGTTGGCCAAAGTGGAAACAGTATCGCGCCGACCGCGGTCGAACCGTTCACACGTACAACGAGGAGATCGCGCTTTCGATCGCCGCTCAGCTGAAAGAATTCTCAGAAGAAGTTCATGTGCTGCTGCAAAATGTAAGAAGACGTTTGGAGGAAGACAATGAGTGAGACTCGCCGCCTCGATTTGGATGCCTCTTCCTTGCATATCGTCCAAACCATTCTGCAGCGCCATGTCCCCGGCCGGCCGGTATTTGCCTTCGGATCTCGCACTCGCGGGCGAGCAGGACGAAGGTCAGACCTGGACTTAGTCGTCGGCGGAACGGATCCGCTGCGCGGGGAAACGATCGCTGATCTCAAGGATGACTTCTCAGAGTCCGATCTTCCCATCTTTGTCGATGTGATTGACATGGTTTCGGTTGATCCCGGCTTCCTTGAACGCATTGAACGTGACCTTATCCCCGTAGCCGTTTGTGAGCCTCTTTCGTGATTGATTTCGAACAACTATCCGAAGCTGCTTCGCAGTTCGACAAACTCCGCGAACACTGCGGCGTCATGGCCGTGTATAACCACCCCGATGCCGCACGCCTGACCTACTGGGGTCTCTACGCGCTGCAGCATCGCGGGCAGGAGTCCGGCGGCATCGCCTCGGCCGATGGCGAGGTCGTGCGCGACATCAAAGGCATGGGCCTGGTCTCGGAGATCTTCACCGACGATGTGCTCGCGCGGCTACCAGGGCACCTGGCGATCGGCCATACCCGTTACAGCACGACCGGCGATTCCGCGCTGCTGAACGCGCAGCCCATCTCGGTCGAATCGACCAAGGGCCTCATTGCGATCGCGCATAACGGGAATCTCATCAACCTGGGCACGGCGAAGGCCCGGCTGGAACGCGACGGCGCCATCTTCTCCACCACCTCCGACTCCGAGATCATCATCCAGCTGATCGCGCACTCGCGTTCGAACACCCTGATCGACTGCATGGCCGAGGCCCTCGGCCAGGTCGAAGGCGCCTTCTCCATCGTCATGATGACGCGCAACCGCATCTTCGCCGCCCGCGACCCGCACGGCTTCCGCCCGCTGTGCATGGGCCGCATCCTGGGCGAAGACGGCGATCCCGACACCTTCTGCTTCGCCAGCGAGACCTGCGCGCTCGACCTGCTGCACGCCAGATACGAACGCGATGTCGAGCCCGGCGAACTCGTCATGGTGTCCGAAGACGGCGTCACCAGCCGGATCTTTGCCAAGGGGACGCCGCGCTCCTCCTGCATCTTCGAGCACGTTTACTTCGCCCGTCCGGACAGCAAGGTCTTCGGCCGCTGGGTCCAGACTTCGCGCGAGGAGATGGGACGCCAGCTCGCCCGCGAATCCGGCGTGGCGGCCGACCTGGTCGTGCCGGTGCCCGACTCCGGCGTCACCGCGGCGATCGGCTATGCGGCGGAGTCCGGAATTCCGTTCAACTTCGGGCTGATCCGCAATCACTATGTCGGGCGAACGTTTATCGAGCCGACGCAGCGGGTGCGCGACTTTGGCGTCCGCATGAAGCTGAACCCGTCGCGCGCGCTGCTTGAAGGCAAGCGCGTCATCCTGATCGACGACTCCATCATCCGCGGGACGACCTCGCGCAAGATCGTGCGCATGGTCAGGAACGCCGGAGCGACAGAGGTGCACATGCGCATCTCCTGCCCGCCGACGATCTCGCCCTGTTTTTACGGAGTCGATACGCCATCGAAGGAGCACCTGATTGCAGCGAACAAGTCGTTGGCCGAGATATGCGCTTATATCGAGGCGGACTCTCTCGCTTACCTGTCGCTGATCGGGCTTACGCATTCGTGCACGGCGGGCGATCCGCCGAGTGGGCTTGCTCCGGGAGACTTCTGCACGGCCTGCTATACGGGCGATTATCCTACGCAGGTGATCGATGTGAGCGAGATTCTGCCGGCGAAGACTTACGCGTAAGCAGTACGCAACCAGGATAAAAGAGATAAGTGCGGGATAACAGCGGAGCTTCAAGCTTATCCCGCGACAAATAGTAATTATTCTCAAAGAAGTGAGAAACGTCCGCACTTGATTGTTCTTGTTATCCAGGCATAGTGATGCTGAAGACGCGGGTTGTGCGGAAAACGATTCTCAACAGCTCAGCTCTTATCCGCCTTTATCCCTTATATCCTCGTTGCGTACTGTCTTAGTCCAGATCGAACAGCAGAAACTCTCCACTGTCTGCGCTCGTGACTGCAACCGTCGCTTCGCCGTCGATCTGCAAGCCATCCCCAGCTGTCAGCGTTCCGCCAGCTACTTCGACCGTCCCGCGCGCAACCTGCAGCCAGCCATATCCGCCATGAAAGCGATGCTCCACGCTCCCGCCCGCCTCCAGCTTCGCCGCCAGCAACTCCGCGTCCGAGTGAATGACGAACGACCCATCCCGCCCATCCTTCGACGCGAGCAGATGCAGCTTGTTCGGCTCATCCTGCACGGCGAACCGCTTCTGCTCGTACTTCGGTGCGATGCCGAGCGCGTTCGGCATGAGCCAGATCTGCAGCATGTGGAACGGCTCGGTCGCCGACGGGTTCATCTCCGAGTGGCGCACGCCGGAGCCGGCCGACATGTGCTGCAACTCGCCGGGCCGCAGAATCTCGCTCGACCCATCGAGTCCTCGTGCCGCACCGCGCCTTCAAGCACGTAGCTGAGGATCTCCATGTCGCGGTGCGGGTGTTTGCCGAAGCCCATCTGCGGCGCGACCACGTCTTCGTTGATGACACGCAGCGCGTGAAACCCCATTTGGCGCGGGTCGTAATAGTCCGCAAAACTGAAGGAAAAGTTCGAATCCAGCCAGCGGTGATTGGCGTGGCCGCGTTCCGATGCCGGTCGCACAGTCAGCATGTACGTTCACCTCATCACAATAGATGTTGCACATGCATACTCGATTCATAGCCGCTCAAAACGCAAATTGCCCGGGAGCGTCTCCGCTCCCGGGCTTTTGCAACTACACATGTTGCTTACTTCTTGTTGAAGAACTTCCGCTTCGCGCCGCCGGCAATACCAAGCAGGCCAGTACCCAGCAGGATCAGGGACGAAGGCTCCGGCGTCTGGGGAACTGCCGTGCCGGCCGGCTCCAGGCCGTTCACCTGAACCGTTACTCCATCCTGGAACGTTGTCGTTCCAGCCTGGAAGGACGTTGCGTTGGTAAAGACCACCAGGGTGTCCGCGCTTTGGCCCGGCGCGACGTCTGCCGACGCGGCGGAAAAGTTGAAATTGATGACTCCATTCCCCATCACGACCGTGGAGGGAGCTACTCCCGAGCCGATGATGTACTCGGCGACGGCGTTATAGCCGGTGAAACTCGTATCGGTCATGTGCTCGATCGCGTCGCTGCTGACGGCAGGGTTGGCGCTGTTGGTGAAGTTGAAGACGAAGTTCAGGCACGTTGCACAGGTGTTGGCGCCGCCCTCGTATACGCTCTCGGTGTAAGTAGCGCTGTAGGGATGGAGGTCGCCGGCAGCGGCGGCAGGAGTGGCCGTCCCGCTCACGCCGGTCGAAACCAGCGTGCCGTAGTTCGCGGTGGCAACACCACCGGCGTAGGTGAAGGTATCGGCGAATGCAGAAGACGAACCTGCAAGCACGAGCGCGGCAACAAGAGTGGAAAACGATGTAAGCTTCATGGGCAGTGCTCCTGGGTACGAGGGTTTAGGTTAGAGTTTGAAGCCACACCCTCGTTCGTATGAGTGCTTGCACATACGTGGTCCGAAGGCATGACTTATTCGTTGCGCGACTTCAAAGCCGGTCGCGTGAAAGTAAGTCGGAATTCCCGGCGACTATTTGCATAACCAGCCGCTATTCCTGACCTCGACAACTCACAAAGCGGAGAGATGTCGGTTTGCGGCGCAGGAACATCGACGGATCTTTTGCTGAGACCCTCGCCGGGATGCCGCAGCGCAGCCTGCGAGCAGCTACGTGCGTGTGGATCTCACAATGATCGTTTCGGTAGATGTAGAGGCGCACGCAAAGGAGGAAGAGAGAAGGAAGAGCACAGCAATAGACCTGTCATCATGGTTCTCCAAAAAGCAAGGGATAAGTTGCGGGCACGGCTTTACACCAAAAGAGTTACAGTCAATAGCACCAAAGACGTAGAGACTTCTCGAAGCGTGGGTCGATCATAGCAAGGAAAATCCCAAATAAACCACTTATTTTCAACTACCTAAAGTAACCGGCAAAGGTAACCAGGTACGTTGTCAGGCCAGGAAGTCACGCAAACCTCTGTAATTTCAGAACTTGCGCAGCGCTGTCGGCCCCGGTAGCTCAGTGGGCAATTGCACAAAGGTACCCGACATTTTGCGATCAGAGGACTCAGCGAAAGCACAGTTTTGGCGGTCACCGCAAGGCGGTCGACGTAGCGCGGCGAAACGGCTCCGGAGTTCGGGGGCCAGAGCGTCAGGGTCGGTTCAAGGATCAGCCGCAACACGAAGTGCAAGCGGTCTCGCTCAGGTTTCCGAGCTGTGTTTTGGCCGGCGCAGAAACTAAGCCCGGCCATCCGCGTCTTCATAGAGAGGGATTCATCCCTGGAGGCGATCCCATGCTCCGAATCCGGCTTGTCAGCGCCGCTCTGTTTTCCATGCCGCTGTGCGCCTTCGCGCAAAATCCCGCCCCGCAGTCTGCGCCTGCTCCGTCGCAAACGCCCGCGCCCATCCAGATCGAGGTTCCGCCGCTGCAGCAGCGCGACCAGATCGTAACGTTGCAGGCGCATGTTCGCGCGGTGCTGGTGGATGTCGTGATTACGGATGGCCACGGCCACGCGGTGCATGGCTTGAAGCCGGCGGACGTCCAGATTCTCGAAGACGGCAAGCCGCAGACGGTCGTCTCGATGGAAGAGCACCATGCGCCCACCGCGGCGGAGCTTGCCGGCACGCCGAAGATGCGCGCGCTGGGCCAGAACTCGTTTTCCAACCGCAAGCCGCCGCCGACCGACAGCGCCGCGACCGTCTTTCTGCTGGACGCGCTGGACAGCTCCGTCCAGGCGCAGATGATCGCTCGCGACCAGCTGCTGAAGTGGGTCGACGAGATGGGCGACAACTCCGGCTCGCAGGTCGCGATCTTCCAGCTCGATACGCAGCTGCACCTGCTGCAGGGATTCACCAGCGACCACGCCATGCTGAAAACCGCGCTCAAAGATCGCTATAAGCCCGTGCTGACCGCGGTACCGAGAGGCAACGGATACGTCACGGCCGCGGTGCAGATGGATGTGCTGACGCATGCCATGCAGGATCTGGGCGCGTACCTGCAGACGCGTCCGGGACGCAAGAACCTGGTCTGGTTCACCACGCACATTCCGCGCTACAGCTACGACGACGGCACCGAGGTAGGCGGCGCGCTGCACGACAGCCAGAGCTTCATGTTCGACTACAGCAAGGCCACCGACGCGCTGGTGATGGGCGAAATCTCGGTCTATCCGATCGACACGCGCGGCCTGCAGGTGAACCCGGCGTTCACGGCTGCATCCGGCGGACGCCCGGGCGTCAACAGCCAGACGCGCTTCGACACGCGCCAGTTCTTTGAGCACACGGACCTCGACGAGGTCGCCGAAGCTACGGGCGGACACGCGTTTTACAACACCAACGGCATCAGGCAGGCAGTCCAGGAGGTGATTGAAACCGGGTCGAGCTACTACACGCTCTCTTACTACCCAAGTAACAAGACCTGGGATGGCAGCTACCGCAAGCTGAAGATCGAGACTGCGTCAGGGACGGTTCCATCGGGCGCGCAGCTGGAATATCGCCGCGGCTACTATGCGTCGGTCGAAGCGGCGGCGCGTACCGCGGCCGCGCAGCCTGCGACGGCGCGCAGCCAGGCGGAGGCGCGTGGACGCGTGCAGCTGACCCACTCCGCACCCTCGGCGGACGAGACCGCGTTCTGGACCGCGATGCACCTGGGCGCGATCGATCCCGGCCAGATCGTCTTCGCCGCGCATGCCGATGTCGACCCGGCAATCCAGAAGATCGAGAAGGGTAAGCCGCTACCGGCGAATAATTACCTCGAACAGAAGTATCGCGATAAGCCGTTTCGCAACTACAAGCTGACTTATGTCGTGCCTGGCGCGCAACTGGAGTTGGACCCGGAGCACGACGGCCTGCACCATGGCAAGATCGAGTTCGCGACAGTGGTGGTGGACGACAAGGGCGCGCTGGTAAGCTCGGCCTCGGCTGAGGTGAACATGGACCTGAAGCCTGAGACTTACAGTACGTTGATGGCGAAGGGGCTGGATTTTCCTATCAACGTGGCGGTGCCGGAGAAGGGAAAATACTTCCTGCGGATAGGGGTGCACGACCAGACCAGCGGAAAGTCGGGGACGTTTGAGGTGTCGACCAGCGATATTACGATCGGGCCTTTGCCGTAGTGGCCCACCCTTCGGTTATGCGCAAGATGATCAATCGTCGAGAGGTAGGGCCGTTGCCGTGGCGAGATCCTTCGACACTTATCATGCCCAATGCGACCTGATAGCGAACGCCATATGCAGGCGCATTGTCGAAGGGTATTACATAGCGACTGAATCGTATGTTAGTCTGCTGCTTGAAATCACACTGGGGGACAGATGCGCATCGGAGAAGTTAGTCGAAACACCTCAGAAACACAGATTTACTTGTGGCTAGAACTGGACGGAACAGGGAAATCAGAGCTGGAGACGGGTGTTGGTTTCCTGGATCACATGCTTACTCTTTTCGCCAAACATGGTGCATTCGATTTGAAAGTCAAAGCGACAGGCGATCTGCATATCGACTCTCATCATACGGTGGAAGATGTCGGTATCTGTCTTGGACAGGCGATAACAAAGGCTGTCGGCGATAAGGCTGGGATTCGTCGTTATGGACATTTCACCCTGCCGATGGATGAGAGTCTGGTAACAGTGGCCCTCGACCTGAGCGGCAGACCATTTATTGCATGGCAGGCGGAGCTTCCCAACGAGCAATTGGGCATCTTCAATTCCGTGCTTGCCGAAGAGTTCTGGCGCGGCGTCACCTCAAACGCGCTTATGAATTATCACGTGCTCTGCCATTACGGACGCAATGCGCACCATATCATTGAAGCCATCTTTAAAGCCTCTGCCCGCTCCCTGCGTCAAGCTGTGGAGGCGGATCCAAGGCTCACCGGTATTCCTTCTACAAAGGGGACGCTAAGTATCTAGCGGATTAGATCAGAGGGGCTTTGGGTGCAGTGGAGCAACTGATAGGTCGCGAGCTGCAAATCAACCACATTCGAGATTTTGTGAATGGCACCCCAGGCGCGCTCGCGCTGTTGGGAGCGGCCGGATGCGGCAAAACGGCCTTAGCGGTGGGGATAGTGCGTGAACTTGACCGCATCGCCAGCCACATCGTCCTTGCGTATACCGCTGACAGCCACGCGGACGAAAACTATCCCTGGCGGCGGAGTTTGAACTGGATCTCCCTGGGCAGCCTTCTGGAAGCTCTTGAAAGCGACGTTATCGGTTTGCTGGGCGGCCAGGACACGCAAGTGGGAAGCGGCGATAGGGTGGTTCACGCCCTCGCGAAAGTCGCCGGCGGAGGACGAAAGGCTGTCCTCCTGATCGATGCTATCGATCACCTCACGCAGGACGAAGTGGCAACGCGGCGTCTGATCGGCATCTGTAGGAAATTGCCTCACGGCTGCCACATCTTGATTACGGCGCGCCGTAGCTTTGTTTTTAGTTATCCAGACCTGGTGCCGGTCGTCGAGAGACTGGAGGTGCCCGGCCTGTCCTTCGATTCTTTCCGCGAGTTGATCTCCGCCCATCACATTGCCGCTTCAGACGACCAACTCCCAAAGCTGCATCGCGAATTGAGTGGCATGCCGGGGGCCGTTATAGCCTTGCGAACTTTCGGTCCGGTGGATACGAGGTCTGCCTATGACAGCATGCTTTTCACTGTCGAGCAGGCGCTCGTCGAGAACTTTACGCGACAAATAGAGAACCTAAGCGACGAAGATCGGCTCTGTATTATGTCCGCTCTCAAGCTTCTGGTAGCTGTGCGGGAGGCGATTCCCGTTCATGATCTGTACCGTCTGTTGTCGTCCTTTCGGCTCAGACAGTTCCCGTTGACGCCCAGAGCGCTGTGGTCGAAACTGGCTTCGTACGGGGTCTTGGATTTATGCGCGTCAGAAGACATAGCAGATATGCGGTTGCGGCGCGTGAAGCTTAGAACCGGCGCACTCCGTGATGTCCTGCTGAGTGATACCTTTCTCGGCGTAGATCTGACGGACATTCACCGGTTTCTTGCCGATCACATGGATTTTCAATATGCCTTCGATCGGCGCAATAAGCTGTTCCATGCTCTGGAAGGTTTCGGTCATGATCGCGAAAAGCTTTCCCTTTTCGCTGGAAGCGTATCCTGGCATCAATTGCTGGAACAGACTCTGGGTGAGGACTGGTCAGAAGAGGACAATTTGCTTCTGTTGGACATAACGAAGCTGCTGGCGGAGTTGCCACCTTCCGCAAGGGTAGCTACTGCCAGGAAACTTACACAACTCAGGGCGAACATTCGCGAAATGTCTACCATGGATCGGCTTCGGCTGGATGAATTGATGCGTACCGCAACAAGTAGCATGCACCGATCGCGTGCCAAGCCCTTGCTCATTGCACTGGATGTCTGGCCGGGTTATTTCCCAATCTTCGCAATGGAAGAAGAATTGAGGAAATGCGGCATAGAGTTTTTGATCTCGCATAGCTCTCGAATGAAGTACGACTTCCTGTTCAATCGTCATGTCGATCTGATTGGTTCCACGCCGGGTTGTCTAAGCACCCTTCCCGAACAGAAATTGACCCGTTGTCATATTCTCGGCGTCCTTAATCGGTCTTTGGGGAATGACCAGATCCTCGCGGATCGACGAGCGTTCGATCTTAAAGATGGAGTTCTAACCGCTGCTTCGCTAACTAGCCAGGTTCACAGCGCCCTCGTGGTGAATGGGAGCACCGGGCACCTTTTCCTCTTGTGGTTCCTTCGCCAATTAGGTGTGAAGCCAAGTCAGTTGAAGATCGAATACGCAAGCGAGTACGTAAGCCTCCGCAAACGAGCGATAGATTCTGATTCAATCCATCTGATTTCTACCTGGGAACCATTCGCCTCACTCTCCATCCATGGGCGCCCTGGTCTCGTGCCTGTCTATACGAGTTCTGAACTGCCGAGTGTAGTGTTCGATATATTAGTAGCTGACCGGGAGCGGTCAGATACGCTTGATTGCGACCCTCGGCTGGAGCAATTGTGGCAAAAGTACGACCTTTGTCTTAAAGAGAACCTTCTTGGAACCAGTCGTGTCGTCGAAGCTTTGGTGAAGAAGTACCGGCTGGACAAACGTAAGTTCGCATCGTGGGTTTCGCGAATGGAGTTTTACGGACCAAAGAAGCGCGCCGACTTCTTTGCCGCCAATACACCTGATTCTCTTGCTTCTGTCCTCAATGACATCGCAGACACATGGGCGACTGCGGACGATCTCATGGGAGCAAAGGAATTTCAGAGCTGGAAACGGCAGCTCAGCGAACTTGCCGGCAGCAAACCTCATTGGATCGTGCATACTTCGCCGCCTCAGGTCGATCACGAGGACGAGACATCAAGTACAGGTCTGCAGATAGGCCTTGGTGCAGAATCCCTGGATTGGCACCAACATGCTGGAAGACTTTCGTACCACAGTGCGACTATAGCAACACGAGACTTTAGAGCAGTCCCGATGAAAGGAAATTCCATGGACCCTCAGATGTTGATGACACTGATCGCTTCAGGACTCAAGTTAGTCGATCAGTTCCGCGATCTCGCACTCAAGATGAAGGGGAACAAGCACTCGCCTCCCTCCGCGGTTGCCAGACAAGTTGAATCAGCCCTTGAAGTGCCGAATACTTCTGGGCCGCCCTTGCGAATCGAATGCAGCCAACTTAGGCTGACCGAATGGAAGGCGGTGCGATTGGACGCTTTAGATAGTCGGATCAAAACTCTTTGGGAGCTCTACAACTATCTGTATTCCGAGGAGGCGGGAGCTTCGATCCAGGAGAAAGCTCGAATTCATTCGGATATGAAGCGAAGGCAGGCTGAGCTCTGTAAGGATTTCAAGGAGTTGGTGTTCCTGTCCGAGGAGGCGCTTGGTACGAGTTTGCCGGAGCACTATCATCTCCACGACGTATGCGCAGAGTAACACGGTGCCTGCCCCGTTTCTATTTTCCCCTCGGGGTAAATCGCTGGTGTCTTCGCGGACGGAAGAAGAGCCAGAAGGCTCGCATGATGGTTGAAAGTGTATCACCGGGCTCCATGACTCCCACCCGGAGGAGATTTCCCGCGGTCACCCGCTTTAGCTACCGGCCTCGCGCTGGCGGCGCTGCTCGTAGGCTCTGACGTGCGCATGAGCCAGGGCCAGCAGCGGCGTTGCAAGGTCGTGCCTGCGCGCGTGGTCGAGAAGGTCTCCCAATATTTGGAGCGATTCGATCGGCGCATTATCTTCGAGGTCGCGCAGCATGGATGCGGTCATCGAGGAGCCGGGACGCGTGAGAATGCCGCGGTGTTTCTCGTCGAACGCCGCCGGGGGCGGGTAGCCGGCCGCCGAAGCTATAGACACGCACTCCGAGTAAAGCTGTGAAGATAAGTGCGCCGCGCCGATCGCTTCGATGTCGCCAACGGTCGCGCGCATCAGGCAGGTAATTCCGGCGAGGGTCGCGAGGAAGCCCCACTTGTCCCACATATCCTGCAGGATTACGGGGCGCAACTGGCCGTCGAAGTTGGCGTTGGTCAGCGCGGCTTCGATCCTGTGCATCGCCTCGGAGCCTGGCGCAGTGCGGTGGCCGAAGAAGAAGCCTTCGCGGTCGTTCAGGTGGCGGATGGTGCCGTCCTTCTCGCGGACTGCGGAGATGAAACAGGTTCCGCCCATCACCCGTTCCGCACCGAAGCGCGCGTCGAGCACGGGCATGTGGGCCATGCCATTGAGCATCGGCAGAACGAAAGAATCGGGGCCGACGGCGGGCGCGATGGAGTCGATCGCGGACTCGATATCGTAGGCCTTGCAGCTGATGAGCGCGAGGTCGAAGGGCGCGCGAATCTCGCTGGAGAGGATGGTGGGCGGATGCGCGATGTGCACGTCGCCGTGGGTGGGACTGATGACGTTGAGGCCGCGTTCGGCGAGCGGCTGCGCGGTGCCGGGGCGCACCAGGAACGTGACATCGCGGCCGGCGGCCAGCAGGCGCGCGCCGAAGTAGCCGCCGAGTGCGCCTGCGCCGAGGATGAGAATTCGCATGCCCCATTCTAACGGCTGAAACAGGTAAGGTAGAGGCTGTGAGAGTTGGGGGGATTTGGAAATGAAGTATCCGGCGGCGCGCAGGGCAGAGCAGGTGGATGAGTATTTCGGCGTACAGGTCAGCGATCCTTACCGGTGGATGGAAGATGTCGATTCCGCCGAGCTGAAGGAGTGGGTCGATGCCGAGAATGCGCTCACGCAGAGCGTGCTCGCGGAGGTTCCGGCCAGGGCGAAAATCCATGCGCGGCTGATGGAGTTGACCAACTTCGAGCGCGTGTCCGCGCCGGAGAAGGAGGGTGGGCGATACTTCTTCCGCAGGAATTCGGGCCTGCAGAATCAGGCGGTGCTTTACTGGCAGCAGGGGGCGGACGGCGAGCCGCAGGTGCTGCTCGACCCGAATACGCTGGCCGAAGATGGGACGGTTTCGCTCGGCGCCACGGCCTTAACCGACGATGGCACATTAATGGCCTACACGCTGAGCGATGCCGGCAGCGATGTGGCGACCGTGAAGGTAAGAGTGGTCGCGACCGGCGAGGATTTGGCCGACCGCGTGGAGTGGTTGAAGTTCAGCGGCGTCAGCTGGAGGAAGGATGCGAGCGGCTTCTTCTATTCGAGCTATGGCGCGCCCAAGAGCGAGGAAGAACGCGCGCAGGCGTTGAAGAGCGTGGGGTCGTTCCACAAGGTCTACTTCCATAAACTGGGCACGCCGCAGATCGACGATGTAGTCGTGTTCGAGCGGCCCGACGATGGCGAGATGCTGAGCTTCGCGGGCGTAAGCGAGGACGGCCGCTGGCTCGTGGTTAGCCAGGGCAAAGGCAGCAGGAATGCGCTGGCGGTGAAGGATCTTCTGTCGCCCGATGCGCCGCTGGTGAAGATTGCAGCGGTGGATGACGCGATCTATGAATGGATCGGCAACCAAGGCACGACGGTGTGGATGAGAACGACGAAGGATGCGCCGAAGGGCCGCATCGTGCGATTCCAACTGGGTGACGCGGAGTGGACGACGGTGATCCCGGAGCAGGCGGACTCGCTCGAAAGCGCGACGATGGTCCATGGCACAATCGTCGCCGCCTACCTGGTGGATGCGCAGAGCGACATCGTGTTTTACACGCCGGAGGGAACGCTGCTGGAGAAGCTCGCGCTGCCGGGGATCGGCCTTGCGGGCGTGAGCGGCGGCAAGTGGACCGAGGACGAAGCTTTCTTCATGTTCACCAACTACACGACACCGCCGACGGTGTACCGGCTCGATATGAACACGTTCAAGAGCAGCGTGTGGAAGGCGCCGTCGCTGCGCTTCGATCCGAGCGAGTACGTTACGGAGCAGGTGTTCGCGACCAGCAAGGACGGCACTCGCGTGCCGCTGTTTGTGACCGCGAAGAAGGGTGTGCAGCGCAATGGCTCCGCGCCCGCGCTGTTGTATGGGTATGGCGGCTTCAATGTGTCTCTGGGGCCGGCGTATGCGTCGTCGCGGCTGGCGTGGATGGAGATGGGCGGCATCTATGCCGAGGCGATTCTGCGCGGCGGGGGCGAGTATGGCGAGGCGTGGCATGAGGCTGGCACGAAGCTGCGCAAGCAGAATGTCTTTGACGACTTTATTGCCTGCGCCGAGTATCTGGTCGCGAACGGCTACACCTCGGCAAAGAAGCTCGCGATCAACGGCGGATCGAACGGGGGTCTGCTGGTGGCCGCATGCGAGCTACAGCGTCCGGAGCTGTTTGGAGCGGCGATCGCGCAGGTGGGCGTGCTGGATATGCTCCGCTTCGATAAGTTCACCATCGGTTACGCGTGGAAGCCGGACTACGGGTCGCCGAGCGAGAACGAGGAGGAGTTTCACGCGATTCTGAAGTACAGTCCGCTGCACAATGTGAAGGCCGGCACGGCGTATTCGGCGACGCTGATTACCACCGCGGACCATGACGATCGCGTCTTTCCGGCGCACAGCTTCAAGTATGCGGCGGCGATGCAGGCTGCGGCCGCCGAGACGCCGAACGCCGCGCCGGTGCTGATCCGGATCGAGACGCGCGCCGGGCATGGAGCGGGGATGCCGCTCTCGAAACAGATGGATGTGACGGCGGACATGTACGCATTTCTGGTGAAGGAATTGGGAATTGAGGGTAACGGGTAAGCGAGGAAGTCGAGAAAGTATCCTGTGTCGCGGACTGGCTGATAGAATCCGCAAATATATGGGTCGCCAGCTTATCTTTAGCTCTGAAATCAATCCGCACAGCTTTGTCCTCCTGTTTGTCAGCGGGGACTCAGGCGCATCGTGGAGTATTCGCGACTATAAAACGGCGCAGGTGGTTTCAGAGCGTCAGGGCCGCGAGTTTCATTTCACCTTGGCAGAATTGCTACAACGCGTAGAGCATCGCCAGGACGCGCCGAAGGTTTCTACGAAGGATTTAGCGTTCTGGTTTCAGCACATCCGAAATGCCAACCTGCGTTTTTCAATTCCCGAGCACAGGAATCGCCTAGATATTGTTCCCGCCGATGCACGGTCGACCGCGTCATATCCATTACTCGGTGAAGTCGGGTTGTTAGCCTTGGCCAAAGCCTCCAAGAGCGAAGACATGAAACGCATCCGAACCAGTCCCAACAGCGAGGACTGGGTAACCTGGAACATGTTTGCCTTGCTGCGGCAAACAGCCACGGCAGCATGGTGGCCAGCCCTGGTTTCGTTAGCAAAGCAAGATAAGCCTGCATTGCAGCTTCCGGATGGCTGGGAGGAGGTGCCGGAGATCATCCTCTGGCAAAGAACTTCGTCTCCTTCAGCCTACGAGAGGGCGAGCCGCGAAAGGATGCGTACATCCATGGACGTCGACTGGCAGGCCAGGGCGAGGAGCGCAAAACCCGTAGAAGGCGAATCTGAGATCGACATCATTTTGAAAAGTTCCGTTCTGACCGTTTTCATCGAGGCAAAACTTGGCTCAGACATCAGCGGGTACACAACGTACGATCCATCACGCAACCAGATTGCGCGCAACATCGATGTGCTGTTGGAGACTTGTGAGCATACACAACCGATTTTCTGGATGCTTGTGCGGGATAAGGGCCCCGCTCGCGCCTACACGCAGTTGATGAGGGCCTACAGTGAACAGGTCGAGGTACTTGCGGTCGCGCTGCCGCATCGAAGTCTGGATCGACTTGCATTCGTCGCGTCCAATTTGGCGCTCATTCGATGGTGCGATCTTCTTTCGGTAGCATGCCCAGCGCCCTCGCATGATATCGAGACAATGGCGGTGCATCGGGAGTTGGAGCTTCGTATCCGCTAGTTACTTCGACCGCATAAAAAGTCTCGGCATGACAAACGCAGATTCCTCCGGGAATGACAAAAAAAGAGCGAATCACCAAAGTAGAGGAAACAACCAAGCGGGCGTGTTCCTAGTCTAGCTGGCCTTGCGACGTATCAGACGGATCGAGGGAATTGAAGCCCTTTTCCGAGGCATCGTCGATCCATATTCCGCTTCCGCGGAGCAACTCCTCCGCATCCCGGAGGTCCTCGGGCGAAACCGGCTGGGGGGCAGATCAACGAATCCTTCGTCTGCATGCATTACCTCTAAACTTCCTGCCCGGATTAGGTCGGGCCTTCAGCCCTCTGGCCTGGTGGCGCCTGTAACCTGGGGCGTTGCCCCAGGCTGTTATAGGTCGGGCCTTTGGCCCTAAGGCTGGATCTTCTGCACGCAAGCTAGTCTTCTGCACTGAGGCTAAATCTTCTGCACGCGCTGCACATCCAGCACGCCCGGCACGCGCCGCAGATTCTGCGTCAGCCTGGTCAGGTGCCGCACATCCACGGTCTCGATGACGAAGTCCACCACCGCATTGCCTTCAGGCGTGACGCTGGAACTGCTGGAACGGATGTTCGTCCCGTCGTCGGAGATGATCGCCGTGAACTCCTTCAGTATGCCGGCGCGGTCGTCGCACATGATGGTCAGCTTGACCGGATAGGTCGTCGGCTTCTGCGATGCCGGATCCGCGCCCCACTCCACCTGGATGCGCCGGTCGGACTCGTACAACAAATTCTGCACGTTCGGACAGCTGCGCGAATGGACCGCGACGCCTTTGCCGCGGGTGACGTAGCCGATGATCTCCTCGCCGCGAATGGGGTTGCAACAGCGCGCGCGATACACCAGCAGATCGTCCTGGCCTTCGACCTGCAGCGAGTCCGATCCCTTGCCGAAGTAGACGCGCTTCACCGCCTCCGACATCTGCGAGATGGCGTCGGTGCTCGTCGCTTCGCCCTCGGGCGTCTCGACCGGCATGGTCGCGCCCGGCTCCAGCTTGTTCAGCACCACGCGGGCTGAGTATTTGCCGAAGCCCACGCCGGCCAGCAGTTCCGGTTCGGAGCCGAGGCCGTAGTCGTTGGCCACGCGCACGTAGTCGGCCTCGTTGAACTTGGACAGCGCGACCTTCCACTTGCGCGCCTCGCGGTCGAGCAGCTTCCTGCCGATCTCGATGGCGCGCTCGCGCTGATGCTCGTTCAGCCAGTGCTTGATCTTGTTGCGCGCGCGGCTGGATTTGGTAAACGAGAGCCAGTCGCGCGAGGGCGCATGGCCGGTCTGGGTGGTGATCTCGACGATGTCGCCGTTGCGCAGCTTGGTGCGCAACGGAACGATGCGCCCGTTGATCTTCGCGCCGATGGTGGTGTTGCCCACCTCGGTGTGGATCGCGTAGGCGAAGTCGATGGGGCTGGCGTCCTTGGGCAGCACCACCACCTTGCCCTTGGGCGTGAAGGTGTAGACCTCCTCGGGGTACAGGTCGATCTTCAGCGTCGACATGAACTCGTTGGGGTCGGTCATCTCGCGCTGCCACTCCATCAGTTGGCGCACCCACGCCAGGCGCTGCTCGTCCTTGGCCGAGACCGCATCGCCGGCCTTGTACTTCCAGTGCGCGGCGATGCCCTCCTCGGCGATCCTATGCATCTCTTCCGTACGGATCTGCACCTCGAACTGGTGGCCGCCGGCAGCGATCAGCGTCGTATGCAGCGACTGGTAGAGATTTGGACGCGGCATCGCGATGAAGTCCTTGATGCGCCCCGGCACCGGCCGCCACTGCGCGTGCAGCAGGCCCAGCACGGCGTAGCACTCGGCGACGGTCTTGCAGATGACGCGGATGGCGAGCAGGTCGTAGACCTGGTCGACAGGAATCTTCTGCGCGGTGAGCTTCTGCTGGATGCTGTACAGCCGCTTGATGCGCGACTCCACGCGAGCCTCGATGCCGGCCTCGTGCAGCTTCGTGCCGACGGTCGCGACGATGTTGGCAAGGAAGTTTTCGTTCTCTCCGCGCAGCACCTCCACCTCTTCGGCGATCTGCCCGTAAGCGAAGGGATCTGTATACATGAAGGCGAGGTCTTCAAGCTCGCCGCGCAGCTTGCCCATGCCCAGCCGATGCGCCAGCGGCGCGTAGATGTCCAGCGTCTCGCGGGCGATCTTCTGCTGCTTCTCGGGCTTCAGGTGCTGGAGCGTGCGCATGTTGTGCAGGCGGTCGGCCAGCTTGATGATGACCACGCGCACGTCGGTCACCATGGCCAGCAGCATCTTGCGGATGTTCTCCGCCTGGTGGTCCTCGCGGTTGGCGAATTTGATCTTGTCGAGCTTGGTGACGCCTTCGACGATGTGCGCCACCTGCTCGTTGAAGCGCCTGGCGATCTCGGGCGAGGTGACGTCGGTATCTTCGACCGCGTCGTGCAGCAGGCCCGCGGCGATGGCAGTCGAGTCCATCTTCAGGTCGGCCAGAATCTGGCAGACTTCAAGCGGATGGATGATGTAGGGCTCG
>CAXTMK010000035.1:0-35720 GCA_964245315.1 uncultured Acidobacteriaceae bacterium
GCTTGGGAGTGATGGTCCAGCTATCCTTTTTGGCCGCCTCGATCGAACGCTTGCCCATCACGTACGTGTCGTAGAGCAGCGTCGTGCGATTGCGCGACGCATAGTCCAGCATGGCGCGATTGTTGGTCTGCTCGTAGGCGATCGACTGCGCGTAGTGCCAGGTCTGCGGCGCGATGGGGAAGGGCTCATCGCCGGTCGGAAGCTGGCGCGCTGGGAGCAGCGGAATCTGCATGGGCGTGGGGCTGCCGATGATCTCGGTCAGGATGCCGGTCATATTGTGAAAGTACGTTACCGTTCTTAGCCCGCCGTTGTACCAGGTGCTGTAGGGCGCGGTCGAACGCATGCCCGAGCCCGGCTTGCCTTCCTCGATCAGGCGCGCGTGCATGGCCGAGCCCATCTCTTCGATCTTGACCGGGATCAGCGGATCATAGTGGAAGTTGAACGGATCGCGGAAGGGCGGCATGAAGATGACCGCGCCGGCCGGCCCGGTCTGGTGGTGGTTGTACATCAGCTGCGGGAACCACTCGCGAAAGAGCACCCGGCTCATGTTAGTCGACTCCTTCATGTTGTTCATGTAGAAGTCGCGGTTGTCGTCGTGGCCGATGTATTTCGTCCACAGCCGCGGGGTGTTGGTATCGTTGCGCTTCTCTGGCACCGGCTCGCGCATGTACCACTTGGCCACCAGGTCGTCGCCGTCGGGGTTGCAGAAGACGAAGAGGACGATGTCGTCGTGCAGGAAGCGCATGGTCTCGGCGTCGGTACGGGAGTTCATCTCGTAGATGGCTTCCACCAACTGGGTTTGTCCCACGGTTTCAGAGGCGTGCAGTCCGCCGTCGATCCAGACGATCGACTTGCCCTCTTCGGCCAGCGCGTGCGCCTGCTCGTCGCTCAGGCCATCGGCGTGCGCGAGCTTCGCGGAGATCTCCTTATAGTGGTCCAGCCTGGCAATATTCTCGGGCGAGGAGACGATGACCATCCACTGGGTGCGTCCCTCCTCGGTCGGCCCCATGGGCACCAGCTTCATGCGGTCGGATTCGGTCGAAAGCTTCTTCAGGTAGGTCTCGATCTGGTCGTAGTTGGCGAGCATGTAGTCGTCGCCCATGTTGAAGCCGATGACCGATTTGGGGGTCGAGATGTTGGGGCGCGGAGCCTGTGCGAGCGCGGGGAGCGCGGCTAGGGCAAGCGTTGCGGTGAGGCAGGAAAGCTTAAGAGCGGACGGCACGGGTGGGTCTCCTCGGGAAGCAGGTTAGGCGGTGGTTCTACTGTAACGCATGGGGCGCGGGGAGAGTTTCAGGCGCGGGCAAAAATGTCGTTGTTGGCGCAATCGTCCATGTCGATTCCGAGAATGCGACTTCTGGGAACCCGGCTTAGCTTGGAGCGTATCTCGACGATCGTTGCAGTGGCGGCGCCGGTGAGGTGCGCCGCCTTCTCTAGTTCTCCGTGGGTGGCTCGACGCGATCAATGATGTAGACGGGGACGGCGCCTGTCTGCTTAACCAGTTTCAGGCCAGCCTGTCGCTTGAGAGCTTCTTCGAAACTTGTGCCGGGTTCTTCAGTTGGCGGATCAGCTGTGGGCGTGTCAGTGTGTTTCTTCGGGGGCAGGAATTCGATATCGAGGTCGTAATATCCGTCGAGACCCGTCTTGTTCAGGATGGGACGAGGGTCGAGCGCACCGAGGCTTGCCAGGAAGAGGTTACCAGCGATCTGGTCGAGGCTGTAATCTCCCATGCGGGCTTGGCGCAGCTCTCCTTTGTTAAGGATAATGAGTTGGCAGGATCGGGGCTGGACGATGGAATGTGGGGCTGGTTTTGGTTGGTCAAACGGCTTCGCGCAAAGGGCGTCGTCGGGCTCGCGAGTAAGGCCTGGAGCCGGACTGTGGTCGACGACCAGGGCGTAGACGGGTAGTTGACGGGTTTCCATGTGCAGTTTGAGTTGGAAGCGGTCAGCGAGCAGCGATTGGACCATCAGGCGGAGTTGATCCTTGGTCGGCTTGGATGCCGTGGTGGCATGAAGCGTATACGGCTGACTCTTCCAGTTTGGCAGGTGAGAGTAGATGAGATCGGCCTGACTCCTGTCCTGGATCCTGTAGGCGAAAATGATGTAGTTGATCAAGGAGCCTGAGGCGACGATGGTGCCACCCGTGTAGCGAAAATAGTCGGATGGGTCGAGATCGAGGTTTGTAGCTTCGACTACGTCAGGAGAAGCTGGGCGAAGTGAAGCTACCTCGAAGGAGACACGCGTGCCTTCGTCGATCTGGGTGCCTCGCGCCTGCAAAGTGAGAGACGAGCCAAGAACAAAGAGGCTTGTCCAAGTGGAAAAGATCATATGAGCCCCTTGGCTGGACGGATTGTGAACCGAGGGTGGGACGGATCAGGGCTGGTTTGGTCGCAAACGGCTTTCCACGCTATCTGTCAAGCCGTCAGCGCCGCTTCCTGATCCTGATATTGCAGCTGATAGAGCTTGTAATAGAGCCCGCGTTCCGCTAGCAATTCCTGATGCGTACCCTGCTCGCGCAGCTGGCCCTTGTGCATGACCAGGATGGTGTCGGCGGATTGGATCGTGGACAGCCGGTGCGCGATCAAGACGCTGGTGCGGCCGGTGATCATACGCGAGAGCGCCAGCCGCACACGGACCTCGGTTTCAGTGTCCACGGAGCTGGTGGCCTCGTCGAGGATCAGGATGCCGGGATCGTGGGCGAGCGCTCGGGCGAACGAGATGAGCTGCTTTTGCCCGGTCGAGAGGCCGGCCCCACGCTCGCGCACCGGCTCCGCGAAGCCCAGCGGCAGCGTACGGATGAAGTCGCCGACGTTTACCTCGTCGGCGGCGCGTTCGAGGCGCTCGTCGGTGATGCTCTTCGTGCCGAGGCGTATGTTGTCCGCAATGGTGCCGGAGAAGAGGAATGAGTCCTGCAGGACGACGCCAAAACGGCGTCGGAGAGCATTGAGATCCTGCTCGCGAACGTCCACGCCATCGACGAGAATCTGACCCATCTGGATATCGTAGAAGCGCATCATTAGGGCGGTGATGGTGGTCTTGCCGGCGCCAGTGTGGCCTACGATGGCGGCGGTCTCGTTGGGGTGGATGGTGAAGGAGACATCGCGGAGAATCCACTCGATGGATGGGTCTTGCGTGGGATCGTAGGAAAGAGCAGAAGCAGATCCCTCCGCTTCGCTGCGGGATGACAAAGGGAGAGTGCTGCGGGATGACAAAGGGAGATTTTGGTATGTGAACCAGACGTTGCGGAACTCGATGGAGCCGACCGGCGCTGGCTTCACGGGATGCGCCGGCGAGACGATCTCCGGCGTCTGGTCGAGCAGCTTGAAGATGCGCTCCGACGCAGCCATCGCCGCCTGCAGGATGTTGAACTTGTCGGAGAGTTCCTGGATGGGGCGGAAGAACTTCTGCGCGTACTGGATGAAGGCGACCAGCACGCCGACAGTCACCGTCGCGAAGATGCCGGACGGCACTGCGTGCGCCTGCAGCACACCCATGTTGTGCAGAATCGATGAACCGCCGCGCCACACCACCAGAGCGATCGCGAACGACGAAAGAAATTCGACGATGGGGTAGTAGAGCGCGTAGGCGAAGATGGCGTCGGTCCACGCCTGCTTGTTTTCGCTGTTTACGTCGGAGAAGTCCTGGAAGGCGCGGCGCTCGCGGTTGAAGAGCTGCACCACCGACATGCCGGAGACATACTCCTGCGTGAAGGAGTTGATGCGCGCCGTGGCCGCGCGCTGGCGGCGATAGCTGACTCGGATGCTGCGGCGGAAAATGCCGGTCGCGATGCCGATGACCGGGATGACGGCCAGCGTGAGCAGCGCGAGAGGCCACGACATCCAAATCATGATCCAGACGATCGCGACCAGCAGGATGACGTTCTCGAAGATGGCCAGCACGCCCGAGGTGAACATCTCGTTCAGTGCGTCGACGTCCGAGGTGACGCGCGTGACCAGCCGACCGACGGGATTGCGGTCGAAGAAGCCGACATCCTGCGTCTGCACATGGCGGAAGATCTCGCGGCGCAGGTCGAACATGATCTTCTGGCCGGTCCACTGCATCAGGTAGGTCTGGACGAACTCGAGGCCGAAGGAGATGCAGAGCGCGGCCAGATAAATGGCGGCAAGCTCCGTGATGCCGGTGAACGGCACCGGCGAAAGATGGCGCGAGAGCCAGGTCTGGCGGCCGTCGGGCTTCAGGTAGATGTCGACCGCGGACATGACCAGCCACGGCCCGGCGACATCGGTGGCGGCCTTGAGCAGAATCGCCAGCGCGGAGACGCCCGTCTGCAGCTTGTAGGGCCGCAGATAGGTGAGCAGACGCCGCATCAGGCGCCCGTCGTAGACCTTGCCGACGACATCGTCGTCCGGGCCGGACTTGCTGGCAGCGGGTTTTTCTTTCGCCTTGTCTTTCGAGTCGCTCATGCAGGTATTCCGGTTTTAGATGTTCGAGCGGCGGAGTTTGCTTCTATTGTTGCAGGACTCGGCGGCGTGAAAGAATTCATTGTGAGCGAGTCTCTCGGCATCTACATCTCCATTCCGTTCTGCAAGGCCAAGTGCAGCTTCTGCAACTTCGCCTCCGGAGTCTTCGCAGACGCGCGCATCGAGGGCTACGTCGCGCGGCTGGAGGAGGAGATTCGCGGCGCACGCGCATGGGCCGCGCAACCTGGCGTTGAAGCGCCGGGGCGCGTCGACTCCATCTATTTTGGCGGCGGCACTCCGTCGCTGCTTGAGCCCGCCATCATTTCCCGACTCTTCAAAGTGATCAGCGCTGAGTTCTCCATCGATTCCGACGCCGAGATCACAATCGAGTGCGCTCCGGGCCAACTCTCCGACGCATCGCTCGCGGCCTGGCAGGCGCAGGGCGTCGAACGGCTGAGCTTCGGCGTGCAGAGCTTCGTCGACCGCGAGTGCGCCGCCGTCGGGCGTCTGCACACAGCCGCCGATTGCACGGCTGAACTCCGCCGCATGCAGTCCGCGGGCGTATCGCGGCTCGGCATCGACCTGATCGCCGGGCTTCCGCACCAGACTGAGGCGAGCTGGCGTCACTCGGTCGAGCAGGCCGTTGCCAGCGGCGTCGAGCACGTCAGCATCTACATGCTGGAGGTCGACGACGGTTCGCGGCTGGGACGCGAAGCCCTCGCCGGCGGACGACGCTACGGCGCAGGCGATCTGCCCGACGAAGACCGCGTTGCCGACTGGTACGAGGCGGCTTGCGAGTGGCTGGAGGCCGTGGGTTTGCACCAGTACGAGATCTCAAACTTTGCCCGCGAAGGCGGCCAGTCGCGTCATAATCGCAAATATTGGGAGCGTGAGCCGTATCTTGGCTTCGGCCTCGACGCGCACTCCATGCTCCGCGCCGGGCTGGGCGGAGTGCGCTGGGCGAATGCCGACGAGATGGATGCCTATGTCGGTCTGATGGGTACGCGGGGCTTCGAACGAACGGTCGATCGCATCGGCAGGGAAGCGGCGTTCGAAGAAGAACTCTTCCTTGGCTTGAGGCTTGTGGACGGGGTCGATCTGAAGGCGATCGAGGCGCAATACGGCATGGCTACAGATGCCCTTGATGAACTCGAAGAGGCTGGCTTCGTACGCATGGATGGCAGCAGATTGAAGCTGACTTCGCGAGGGCGAATGGCTTCGAATGAGGCGTTTGAACGCCTGCTGGTTGGAGCAATCGCGTAGACCTGAAATGATGGGTTAAGTGAAGTTTTCTGGAAAGGTCGACCTGCGGTCGATGCCCACGTCTCAGGATCGAGACATGGGGCACCCATAATTTAGGAGATATGATGATCGATCTGCGCAGCGATACCGTAACCAAGCCCACATCAGCCATGCGTCAGGCCATGGCCAACGCCGAGGTCGGCGACGACGTCTACGGCGAAGACCCAACCATCAATAAGCTGGAAGAGCGCGGGGCGGAGGTCTTCGGCCGCGATGCCGCGATCCTGGTGCCGACCGGCTCCATGGGCAACCTGATCGCCGCGCGCATCCACACGCAGCACGGGCAGGAAGTGATCTGCGAATCGCGCGCTCACATCCTGGATTGGGAGATGGCGATGGTGGCGGCGTTCTGCGGCTGCATTCCGCGCACGGTGGTCGCGGAGCGCGGCATTCTTACCTGGACCCACGTCAAGCCGGCGCTCTCGCCGAAGATTTACTACCGCGCGCAAACTGGCCTCATCTGGTGCGAGAACACGGCCAACATCGCGGGCGGCACGGTGATGCCGCTGCACGTTTGCGAAGAAATCTGGGCGGGCGCGAAGGCGGCTGGTTTGCCCGTCCATCTGGATGGAGCGCGAGTCTTCAACGCCGCGACGGCGCTTGGCATCCCTGTGGCCGAACTGACCAGCGGCTTCGACACGGTCATGTTCTGCCTGTCGAAGGGCCTCGGCGCGCCGGTCGGCTCGATGCTGGTGGGAAGCAAGGAAACCATCGCGCAGGCGCGGGTCTTTCGCAAGGCGCTCGGCGGAGGCATGCGCCAGGCGGGCGTGCTGGCGGCGGCTGGTTTGATCGCGCTCGAAGAAGGGCCGAAGCGCCTGCACGAAGACCATGCGAACGCCCGCTTGCTGGCCGACGCGCTGGCCGAGGCGCCCGGGGTCGAGATTGATCTTGCCGCGGTCGAAACCAACATCATCATCTTCAAACTCGCCGATGGCGACGCCACAGGCTTTGTCTCGGAGTTGAAGCGGCAGGGAGTTCTGGCAAGCGCAATCGGACCCGACTCCGTTCGCTTCGTTACTCATTGCGACGTGAGCCGGCAGGATTGTGAGACGGCAGCTGCAATTTCCGTCCAGGTACTCGGAGCGCTATGTCGTTCCTGAGTGAGTCAATCCCCGCCGGCGTTGATGATCGGATTCGTCGCCAGAAACACGCTCGCCGTGGTTCCGTGATGCATCGGGTCGGTGCTGCTGTCCAGGTCGATCGAGCCGCCGTGCTTCGTCATAATCCCGCGGCTTACCCACAGCCCAAGACCGGTGCCGCGTTCGCCCTTGGTCGTAAAGAACGGTTTGAAGAGGCTGCTCAGGATTTCTGCCGGGATGCCGCCGCCCTCGTCCCTGATGGTCACCAACACGCCCGGCTCCCGGCGCAGACCGTGCTGGTCGACACCGGCCGGGCAGGGTCGCGCGGCAATCCTCACGACCGGTTCCGGCCGGGGTTCGCCGTAGGTTGACTCCGCCCGTTCCATGCTGGATGCCTCCGCCGCATTGGTCAGAAGATTCGTAAACACCTGCCGCAGCTCGGCGGGAAAGCCGTGGATGATCAGGTTGACGGGAAGGTCGGAGACTGCCACGACACCCAACGCGGAAAAGCGCCGCTCCATCAGCAGCAGGATAGATTCCAGCATCTCCTTGATGTCGATCGCGACTGGCGCCTTGGCCTCGCGATACAGCGACAGCATGGCGCGGCTGATCTGCGTCACCCGCGCGATCTCCTGCTTGGCGAGCATCAGGAACTGCTCGCTCTCCTGCGGGGTCGACTGGCCATCCATCAGGAACAGCAGGTTCGAGACCGAGTCGAGCGGATTGTGAATCTCGTGCGCGATGGTCGCGGCCAGCCGCCCCGCGACGGCCAGTTTTTCATTTGCCAGCAGCGCTTCCTGGCTTTTGATCGCCATGGTAATGTCGCGGAAGACCAGCACCACGCCAATCATGTTGCCTTGTTTGTCGCGGATCGGAGCGCCGCTGTCGTCGATGAAGATTTCGCTGCCGTCCTTGCGCAGCAGGATGGTGTGGTCGGCGAAGCTGACGCCGCGATTCAGCCGCTGCACTTTGGCAACGGGGTTCTCGATCGGCTCGCGTCGAGTCTGGCTGACGATCTTGAAGACCTGTTCGAGCGGCAGGTTGCGCGCCTCGGCGGCGGTCCAGCCGGTCAGCTGCTGGGCGATATCGTTCATGGTCTCGATGCGTCCTTCCGCATCGCAGGTGATGACGCCGTCGCCGATCGACTGCAGCGTGGTCCTCAGCCTCTGCTCCGAGCGGAAGGTCTGTTCGGCCCGGATGCGCAGAATGTTGTGCGCCTGCCGGAAGGCGTTCGAGACATCCTGCAACTGCCGCCGCGTATACAGGCCGATGACCAGGCCGATGACGCAGGCAAAGACGACCAGCGCGATGACCGTGAACCAAACCTGTTGCTTCCAGCGATGAATGTAATTCTCGCGCTGTTCCCTTGCGGTGGTCGCCAGCGCCTTGATCCGGTCTCGGACGGTATCCATCTGGCGCTTGCCGAGCAGATTCAGATCCACATCGCTGGTCTGGGCGCCCGCCCGGATGCTGGCGATCAGCGGTTCCGCGAAGCCCTCCTCCCAGGAGTCGTGGGCGGCCAGCAGGTCGTTTACAGCAGCGCGATAGCGGGGATTGGGGTCGGCGGAGCGCAGCCTGTCCAAAAGAATTGGAATTTCCGTGGCGGCCTGGTTGTAGGGCTGGAGAAACTGTGGATCGGCCGTCGTCTGGTAGCCGCGCAGCCCGGTCTCCTGGTTCATGACCAGCGCTTCAAGTCCCTCGGTCTGCGCGATCGTATCGTCCGCGCTTTCGATGTGCGCGACCGTAAGGTAGGCCTGATTCATCTGCCAGCCCAGCGCCGCCGCACCCAGCAACACCGCCACTATTGGCACGATGAAGACCTGGCGGAGAATCTGGTCGAAACTTGATGAATTCACAGATGTCTCCCGGCCAACCCGACGCGAACAATCGGGACTACCTACTGAGATGCATCTTTATCCACGAGGCTGCCCAGCTTCTTGAGCAGTGCCGGCGCGCCCTCGCCCTTGGTCATCGAAAGGCTTACCAGGCCGTGTACCTCCGGCGGCAGACTGGTATAGGCGGAGAGCATCAGAATCGGAACCTCGGGCTTGATCGCCCGCATTCCGGCCGCGACCTCGCCTCCATTCATGCCGGGCATGGAGAAATCGAGCACCACGGCCTGGATCGGCTCGCGGGCGAAGACCTCCAGCCCTGACTGGCCGTTCAGCGCGGTAAATACCTGGTAGCCAGCCCGTTCGAGCAGCATCCGGCGCACTTCAAGCCCGACAGGCTCGTCGTCTACGCACAGGACGGTCGGTTTGGATGCGCTCATGGCGGTTCAGGTCCTTTCCCCGGGCTCGATACGGGGTTATAGACACAGGATAAACGACTTTGGACGTGGAGAAATGTGACGGGCCTGTAACGATTCATCGAACGTTCGCATTGCCGGACAGTGGGGTGGGCTAAGCTTTCTCTTGGCTGTGCCGGAGGTTTGGAGCTTTGAGTCAGACGATCTTTGTGCTGGAAGATGAAGCCGACATCCTCCGGCTGGTGCAGTATCATCTGGAAGGCTCGGGCTTTACCGTGCGTCCGTATCCAGCCATCGGCAGCATCGTAGCCGACGCCGAACGCCAGCCGCCCGCTTTGTTCCTGCTCGACATCATGGTGCCCGGCGGCGACGGACTCGATTTGTGCCGCCGGCTGCGCCAGAACCCGTTGCTGAGTGTGGTTCCCATCATCTTTTTGACCGCCCGCGCGGCGGAAAACGACCGCGTGCACGGACTGGAGCTGGGCGCCGACGACTACATTACCAAGCCGTTCGGCACGCGCGAGCTGGTCGCCCGCGTCAAGGCTGTGCTGCGGCGCTTCGAGCGGCCCAGCACGCCTTCGATGGTCAAATTCGAGCACATCGAGATCGACGCCAACGCCATGCAGCTGCGCGTCCACGGCGAACTGGTGACGACCACCGCGACCGAGTTCCGGCTGCTCGATTACCTGGCGCGTCATCCGGGCCGCGTCTTCAGCCGCGACCACCTGCTGGATGCCGTGTGGGGCGACGCCCGCTTCGTGACGCCGCGCTCGGTGGATGTGTATGTGCGCCGCATTCGCGAGAAGATTGAAGACGATGCCGAGACGCCGAGGTATCTTAAGACGATGCGCGGAGCAGGGTACAGGTTCGAGATCCCGAAGACGCCCGCCGTTTAGGTCGGGCACTCCGTGCCCCATTCATCGCGCCTTTGTCGTTGCGATGAGTGGGTCCACCTAGAATCGGTTTCGCTTCGGCAGATTACCAGGAGGGACATGCGGCGAACTTCTATCTGGCTCTCCGTCCTGCTCTGCCTGCTCGTACTGGTCTCCTGGATCGAGCTGTTCACGATCCGCCTGCCCAATCGCCACATCGCCATCTGGATTGGCGCGATTCTGTTCTCGGGACTTATCGCGGCCGGTGTGCGCACGCGCCTGTATGCCGAGACCCGAAGGCTGGACCGGATGATCCAGCGTCTGCCGCTCTTCGACCGAAATCCGTTGCCGCAACACGTTACCGAGTTCGACGGCACGATCGACACCCTGCAGGAGGTCTCCGAGCGCCTCGGACAGACCCTCGCCAAAGCCGGCGACGAGCGCAAGCAACTCGAAGCGCTGTTCGATTCCATGCAGGACGCGGTGGTGGCGGTCGACTCCGCCGGCCGCATCCAGTGGACCAATCAGCGCATGCAGCGGCTTGTGCCCGGCGGAGTCGGCGGCTCGGTGCGCATCGGCCAGGCCCTGGTCCACACCATCCGCGACCCTGAAGTGCTGGAGTGCGTGCGCTTCTCGCTGGCCGAGCGCGCCGACTGCCTGAAGCGCTCGACATCACTGGTTCCCGGCCGGATTTTTGAGGTGAACGCCTCGCCCATGCCCGGCGGCGGCGCGGTCGCGGTGCTGCACGACATCACGCGCATCGAGGAGGTCGAGCGAACTCAGGCCGATTTCGTCGCCAACGTCTCGCACGAACTGCGGACGCCGCTTACCTCGATCACGGGGTATGTGGAGACGCTGCTCGACCACGAGCAGTCGCTTAGCCCGATGGCGCGCGAATTTCTCCAGACGATCCTGAAGAACGCCACGCGGATGAATCGCCTGACGGAAGATCTCCTGGTGATGGCGCGGGTCGAGACCGCTAGCGTCGAACTGCGCCCTGCACCGGTACCCGCCGGCGTGCTGGTGCGCGATGCGGTGAAGGCGCTGGACGGCCTGGTGCAGGAGAATCAGGCGCGGCTCGAGCTGGGTGAGATTACCGGCACCCAGGTCTTCGCCGACTCGGACGCCGTAATGCAGGTGCTCGGCAACCTTATCGAGAACGCCATCAAATACGGCCAGCCTCGCGGTGGGAAGTCGCGTGTGGTCATCAGCGCACGCGATGTGATCGATCCTTACGAAGCGGTGGAGTTCAGCGTGCGCGACTTCGGCTCGGGCATCGCGTCCGAGCATCTGAACCGCATCTTCGAGCGCTTCTACCGCGTCGACAAGACCCGATCGCGCGAGTCCGGCGGCACCGGCCTTGGGCTCGCCATCGCCCGCCACATGGTTCAGTCGCAGGGCGGAACAATTCGCGCGGAAAGCACGCTGGGCAACGGGAGCACCTTCCTCTTCACGCTGCCGAAGGCGCTTTATCCGGTGAATCCCGCCGCGTAACCGAGGCGTTTGTTGTTGTTTTTATTGGTATGTAACCTTCCCGTAACAATTGGCGAAGACACTGATGGAACACGGAAACTATCGAGGGGGAACATTGAACCTGAAGTCGATCTCAGCAGCATTATTGGCCTTCACCGCAGCGGCAGCCTCCGCGCAGAATCTAAATGGGGCCGGCGCGTCCGCACCCGCTCCGATCTACTCGAAGTGGTTCAGCGAGTACAGCCAGGCGCATCCCGAAGTCAAGATCAACTATCAATCGATCGGTTCGGGCGGCGGAATCCGCCAGGTCACCGAAGGTACAGTCGACTTCGGGGCGTCGGACGGGCCCATGTCCGATGAGGCTTTGTCAGCCTCAAAGATCAAGATCGTCCACATCCCGACCGTGCTGGTCGCAGTGGTTCCGGTCTACAACCTGCCGGGAGTTACGGCCGAGCTCAAGTTCTCGCAGGACGCCATCGCCGGCATCTACCTGGGCAAGATCACATCGTGGAACGACCCCTACATCGCGAAGGAGAATCCCGGCGTCAATCTGCCCAACCAGCCCATCCTTCCGGTCTACCGGTCCGATTCGTCCGGCACCACCTTCATCTTCACCGACTGGCTCTCGAAGGTCAGCCCCGAGTGGAAGCAGAAGGTCGGCGCGCAGACCGCCGTCAAGTGGCCCGTCGGCATCGGCCAGAAGGGAAGCGAAGGCGTCGCCGGCATGGTGCGCCAGTCGAAATACAGCTTTGGCTATGTTGAGCTGCTGTATGCGGAGCAGAACCACATGCAGTTCGGCCTGGTTCGCAACCACGACGGCAAGTTCCTGAAGGCGTCTACCTCGAATGTCACCTCCGCCGCCGCCGCATACGCCGCGAAAATCCCCGCCGACTACCGGGTCTCGATCACGGATGCGCCGGGCGCGGATTCCTACCCCATCGCCAGTTTCACCTGGCTGCTGATTCCGAACCCGGCTAAGGATCCGGCCAGGGGCAAGGAGATCGTCGGCTTCCTGAACTGGATGCTCGACAAGGGCGAGGGCGAAGCGGTCGGCATGACCTACGCTCCGCTGCCGCAGGCTGTGTCGGATCGCGTCCGCAAGACGATCGCCTCGTTGAAATAACAACGCATCAATCGCACGGTCCCGGCGCATGCTGGCCGGGACCGTGACTTCATTGCACCTCTGCACTCCCCGCCCATGACTGATAATGCCGTAAACACGACGAACCAGATCACCCAGCGCGCCGTGACGAACTTCGTCGCGGCCGCCGAGCCTGTGGCGGAAGCCGGGACGCCGGCGCCTTCGCCCATCCGCGACTTCCTGAGCAAGCGCGGCAGCGGCAAGCTCGCCGACACCTCCTTCGCCGCGGTCATGCTGGTCTGCGCCCTCAGCATCTTCGTCATCGTTATCCTGATCGCGGCGACTCTGGTTCTGCGCTCGCATCTCTCAATCGTCAAGTTCGGCTGGGCGTTCTTCAAGGGCCAGAACTGGGATCCGGTCTCGGGCGACTTCGGCGCGCTGCCCTTCATCTTCGGCACCCTCGCGACGTCGTTCATCGCGCTGCTGCTGGCCGTTCCGCTGGCGCTCGGCGTCGCCATCTTCCTTACCGAGTTGTGCCCGCGGAGCCTGCGCGGGCCCATCTCGTTCCTGACCGAGCTGCTGGCCGCCATCCCCAGCGTCGTCTACGGATTGTGGGCAGTCTTCGTGCTGGTACCGCTGGTGCAGGATCCCATCGGGCCGTTCCTGGTGAAATATCTCGGCTGGACCGGCTTCTTCGGCGGCGCTAACTTCGGCGTCGGGCTGCTGACCGCAAGCCTCATCCTGAGCATCATGATCCTGCCCATCATCTCCTCGCTGACGCGCGACATGATGCTGGCCGTGCCCAACAACCAGCGCGAAGCCGTGCTGGCCCTGGGCGCGACGCGCTGGGAGATGATCCGCACCGGCGTCCTGCGCAATGCGCGCATCGGCATCGTCGGAGCGGTCATTCTCGGCCTGGGCCGCGCCCTGGGCGAAACCATGGCCGTCGCCATGACCATCGGCAACCACGCCGTAATCGCCAAGTCGCTCTTCGCGCCCGGCAATACGCTGGCCTCGGCTATCGCGAACGAGTTCTCGGAAGCCACCGACGACCTCTACCTGTCGGCGCTCATCGAGATCGGCCTCGCGCTCTTCCTGGTAACCATTGTGGTCAACGCGATCGCGCGCCTGCTGGTCTGGGCGGTTACGCGTGGCGCACCGGCAAGGGTGGCATAGGCATGGCAACCACACCCAATCCATCCGCGACTCGTCCTCCCATGGACTTCAACACTCCCGGCCTGCGCATGAACTTCCGCCTGCGCCGCTTCACCAACAACCTCGTCGCCGGCCTGGCGATGCTCGCGACCGTACTGGTGCTGGTGCCGCTCGCGGCCATCCTCGTTTATCTCGTCTACAAGGGCACGAGTTCGCTCAACCTGGCGTTCTTCACCAAAATTCCCGCGCCGCCGGGCGTCGCAGGCGGAGGGATGGCAAACTCCATCGTCGGCTCCGGCATCATCCTCGCCATGGCGAGCCTGTTGGGCATTCCGGTGGGCATCGCCGCCGGCGTCTACCTGGCTGAGTTCGGACGCGGCAAGATGCTGGGCAACGCTGTCCGCTTTACCGCCGACGTGCTCAACGGCGTGCCGTCGATCGTCGTCGGCATCTCGATGTACGCGCTCATCGTCAAGCCGCAGCTGCACTTCTCGGCCTTCGCCGGCGGGGTTGCGCTGGCGGTGATGATGGTCCCGACGATCACGCGCACCACCGAAGAGATGCTCTCGACCGTGCCCCACTCGATCCGCGAGGCCGCGCTCGGCCTGGGTGTGCCGAAGTGGCGCACGACCGTCTCGGTCGCGCTGCGGACCGCGTCGCCTGGCATCATCACCGGCTGCATGCTGGCCTTTGCGCGCGTCGCCGGCGAGACTGCCCCGCTGCTCTTCACCGCGCTGGGCAATGAGTTCATGACGACGAGCGTGAACGGGCCGATCGACGCTCTGCCGCTGCGCATCTACAAGTACGCCAACTCGCCCTACGACGAGTGGCATCGCGTCGCCTGGGCCGGCTCGCTGGTGCTGATCGCAATGATTATGGTTTCAGTGACGCTGGTGCGGGTCTTCGCCAACCGCGGCGTGCTCAAGGGAGGCAGTTAGTGGGAGTCGGCATCTCGGTCGAACATCTGAACGCGTGGTACGGCACCACCCACACCCTGCAGGACATCAACCTGCAGATCCCGCCCAACCACGCCACCGCGCTGATCGGGCCGTCGGGCTGCGGGAAATCGACCTTCGTGCGCTGCCTGAATCGCATGCACGAGACCAACCCCATCGCCCGCGCCACCGGCACCGTGCTGATGGGCGACGTGGATATCTACGCGGGCGCCTCGCCTGTTGAGATTCGCCGCCGCGTCGGCATGGTGTTCCAGCGGCCCAACCCCTTCCCGACCATGTCGATCTACGACAACGTCGCCAGCGGCCTGAAGCTGAACGGCTTCCGCAATCGCAGGATTCTCGATGAGACCGTCGAGCGCTCGCTCAAGGCCGCCGCGTTGTGGGATGAAGTCAAGGATGACCTGAAGAAGAAGTCCGGCGCCAGCCTCTCCGGCGGCCAGCAGCAGCGCATGTGTATCGCCCGCGCGCTCGCCGTCGACCCCGAGGTGCTGCTGATGGACGAGCCCGCGTCGGCGCTCGACCCAGTCTCAACCTCAAAGATCGAAGACCTCATTTTCCAGCTCAAGAGCCAATACACCATTGTCATCGTCACACATAATATGCAGCAGGCGGCGCGAGTGGCGGAAAACACCGGCTTCTTCCTTAACGGCAAGATGGTCGAGTTCGATTCGACGCACAAGATCTTCACCAATCCGAGGGACAAGCGCACCGAGGACTACATCACCGGGAGATTTGGCTGATGGCGACGCGCATAAAATTCCAGCAGAGCCTTGACGACCTGAAGGAGAAACTGCTCGTCATGGCGGGACTCGCCGAGCAGGCCATTCAGCGCTCGATCGAGGCCTACCGGACGCGCGACC
The DNA here is from genome assembly GCA_964245315.1 of uncultured Acidobacteriaceae bacterium. GTDB lineage: Bacteria > Acidobacteriota > Terriglobia > Terriglobales > Acidobacteriaceae > Edaphobacter. The sequence continues at coordinate 15,444 of CAXTMK010000035.1, forward strand.
TCAGCATCTGCGAGCAGGTCTTCCGCAATGAGCCGACCATTAACCGGCTGGAGCGCGAGATCGACCAGATGGCGCTCGACCTGCTGGCGATGGAGCAGCCTATGGCCATCGACCTGCGCTTCATCCTCTCCGTCATCCGCATCAACGCCGACCTCGAACGCGTGGGCGATCAGGCGGTCAACATCGCGGTGCGGGTGCGCGAGATGGGTGCGTTTGCGAATATCGACCTGCCGGTCGATATCCCGCGGCTTGCGTCATTAGCCTCCGCGATGGTGCGGCAGGCGCTGCAGGCGTTCATCGAGGCCGACGCCGACCTCGCCACGAACGTCCTGACGCTCGACGACCAGGTGGACGAGATGAACGACGCCGCCTTCTACTCGCTCAGCAACCTGATCAAGCAGCAGCCGGAGCTGACGCCGCAATCGCTGAATGCGCTGATCATTGCGCGTAATCTGGAGCGCGTGGGCGACCACGCTACGAACATCGCCGAAGACGTGATCTTCTGGGTGCGCGGCGCGGATGTGCGGCATAATTTGGGCGCAGCGTAGGGCAGCACACGGCAACTCCAATGCAAAGGCGCCGATCTGAGAGTTGAGGGTCTTGAGTTAAGAGCTAAGAGTCAGAAGCACGCCGCTCTGAACTCAAGACTTTAAACTCTCAGACCAAGCCTTCCAGCTTCCACCACACCAGCTTCGGGATCATCGGATAGTACAGCCCCACCCGCACCTGATCCCCGGCGATTGCGCGGGCGTAGGTCTCCAACTGTCCCGCGTATTTCGTCTTTTCGCCGGCCAGAAACTCATCCAGACCGTCCGCTCCATGGCTCGCCGTTTTGTAGTCGACGATCCACAGATGATCCGTGCCAGCGGTAAGGGGGCGGGCGCCAGCCATGAAGCTTCTGTCCAGCCGAATCGCCATCTCCGCCGACGCCAGCGCACTCTCCGACTCGCCTTGCGGGTGCGCTGCAAGCACCCAGCGGCCCTCCGCGTCTTCGAGCGTCCTGGTAAGGCCGCGCAGGATGTTCGCCGCCAAACGCGCGATCTCCGCGGGCGCCAGACCCGCTGCGCGCAGTACGGCCGTCACGCGAGGCTGCCAATGCGGCAGATGGGACAGCAACAGGTCGAAGGTCGCCCCGTCGGCCATCCGTTTTGCCGCTAATTCCAGGAATGCATGCATCGCATTTCCAAAGGCTCGCGCCGCAAAGCCGCCTTCAGGCCGCTCGAATTGCCGTTGCGCGAAGTCAGGCTCAACGGCAAGCGGAGCCTCTGACTGCCGTTGCGGAAGCCGTAGAACGAATCTGGGCGAAGGCGCACTGGCCGCCAGTCGCTCCAGAATCTGCGGCTGCGGCATCTGAATCACCTGCGCGGCTGGAGCCGCAAACCACTGCTCCGCCGCCGGCCAGGCCGCATGCAGCAGGCTTCCTGATACGGCGCTTATCGTGCCGTCGTTCTTCATCGCCGGAGCCGCGAACAGATGCAGTTCCTCGCGCGCCCGGGTACAGGCCACGTAGAAGAGCCGCTTGCGTTCGGCAGCTTCGCGGGCGGATTCGATCGAGCGCATCCACCGGTTGAGATCCTGCGTCGCCTGCCCCTTGCCGGCGATCGGCGCGAGAATTCCCGCCGCAATCTCCTCATCTGAAGCATCTTCCGGGCCGGATTCCAGCCACTGAAGCAGCGTACCGAACGAGTTGCGGCCGATTCGTTCGAGCGCCGGAACCAGCACCAGATCCCACTCCAGGCCCTTGGCCTTGTGCAGCGTCATCAGGTCGACCGCGTCGGGCGTGACCGACGGCGCGGCGTACAGCTTCGCAACCTTCTCCTGCAGTCTCGCAAGATCGAACGCCGCTCCGGGCTTCTCCAACTGGTCGAGCAGCCGGAAGAATGTCTCGGCGTTCGCAAGCTCTTCGGCATTGAAGGCATCGGGATACCGGAACGCACGCCACGTTCGCGAAACCCACTGCGAGATCCTCAGGCGGCCGCGCTGCTTCAGCTCATGGGAGATCACCTGCCAGAACGGCTGCAGCCGCGCGATGCCGTCGTCCGAAAGCTCGTCCCCGCGCGTGTTCATCAACTCGAACAGCGTCGCTTCGGATTCGGCCGCGGCCAGCCGGTGCAGGTCTGCGAGCGAAAGGCCGCAGGCGGGCGAGTGCAGGATCGCCAGCCACGCCGTGCGGTCAGCCGGGTGCAGCAGGGCGCGGGTCAGCGCCAGCAGATCGAGGATCTCCGGCCGCTCTGCCAACGATTCGATCTCGACTGCACGATAAGGAATGGCCGGTTCCTGCTTGAACGCGGCGACGATCTGCAGCAGGTGCGAGCGGCTGCGCACCAGCACGGCGATCTTCGCCGCGCCGTGCTGCGAGCGCCAACCTTCCACCGTCGCCCGAACTTCCTGCGCATGCCGGGTCCGCGCCTCGCGCACCGCCATTGGATCGCCCGTCGGAACCGTCGCCGTATGCCAGATGCGTCTGCCTATGCCCGTACGCACCGCTGAAGCCGGCTGGTACGGCACCAACTCCGGCTGCCCGGGATCGGCCTGCGGAGGAAAGATGAGCGAAAAGTCGTCGTTGAACGCCTCGACCAGCCCCGGCAGCGAGCGGAAGTTCGCGGTCAGGCGCAGCACCGTCAAGGGAAGGTCGCCCAGCTGCGAAGCCGCCAGCGTGCGGATGAAGCGCTCCACCCGCGCCTGCCGAAAGAGGTAGATGGACTGCTTCGGGTCGCCGACCAGAAAGACCGTCTGGCTGTGGCCGTCCCAGCGCCGCGTCAGCAGCTGGATGAACTCGTACTGCGCGCTCGAGGTGTCCTGCATCTCGTCGACGAGCAGATGCTGCAGGCCGTGGCCGTTGGCCGCAGTCAGGTCGTCGAGCGCGCCGTCGTTGCGCAGCGCCGTGCGCGCCAGCAGGCCGACCTCAGCGAAGTCGCACTCGCCGCGCTCGGCGAAGACCAGTTGCAGCTCCGCCAAGGCACGCGACAGCACATGGAAGAGCGCTTTGGTCACCGGCCACTGCTCGCGCGGGTATTCGGCGGGCGGAAGCGTACGCACGCCGCACAGGGTCTCGCGCAGATGGTCGTCCCGACGAACCGCATCGATGATCTCGACCAGCTCTTTCGTATGCTGCGACTGAATCTGAAACCTGACGTTGCGCTTGTTGATGCCTTTGGGCGCGCGGTAGCCACCATCCCTGGTCAGCAGCAGATCGACGAGCGCGCGCCAGTGCTCCAGGTGCGCCGACTTCTCCTCGGGCGGCATCGCCCTTCCGGCGCACAGCGCGATGGGCGAAGGATTGCCTTCGTAGCCTTCGGCGTGTCCCATCTCGGCCGCGAGTTCGCAAAGCTGGCGCAGGATCGGCTGTGGAATGCCTGTGGAAAGCTTCGTCAGCGCTCTGCAAATCGCGCGGTCGAGAGCGCGGTCGAGCTTGGGCAGAATGACGTCGTCGAGGAAGCGGTCGTCCAGCTCCGACCGGCTGAGCGGGATCAGCTCGCCCCACTGGTCGCGCGTCTTCAGCATCGACGCGATCAGCTCCTCGCAGTTGGCCAGGTTGCCGTCGCGATGCAGCAGCAGAACTTCGAGCGCGACGTTGAGCGAGCGGTCCGCGCCGCCGAGCAGCATCATGGTGCGTCGCGCGGCCTCGGCGTGCAGCGTACCGGCGTCTTCGGACGGCTTCATCCCGCCACCGGAGCCGGAGAGTATGGGCAAGGCGCCGGCGATCTCGCCCGAGATGCTGTCGATGGTGCGGATGTTGAGGCGATTGGGGTTGTCGAGCAGGTTCCAGCCAAGCTGCGCGTCACGCGCCAAAACCGCCTCCGCCAGCGCGTTCGCAGGCTCGGTCCCGGCGGCAGCGGACGCAAGCTGCGCCAGCACGCGGTCGAGCATCTCGCTGGTGGCCTTGCGGGTGAAGGTGATGGCGAGCACCTGCGCGGGGTCGGTGACGGAATCGCTGGCCAGCAGCTTGAGGAAGCGCTGGATGAGCAGGCCGGTCTTGCCCGAGCCGGCGGGCGCCTCGACCAGGAACGACTGCGAGATATCGAGCGCGGCTTCGCGTGCGGCTGCGTCGGGTATGGGCTTCGGGACCAGGCTTAAGCCGGGACTAGGCATCGTCCTCCTCGGCCAGAGCTTCGAGCGATGCGGGGTCGAGCCGGCACAGAATGCGTTGGGTGCAGTACTGGCAGGTGGCCGGGTAAGACTTGGGATTCGCGATCGGATCGTCCTCGGCGAAGGCGTGGGCGAGTTCGGTCAGGACGCGCCGCCAGTCTTCGACTTGCTCCGCCAGCGAGGCGAAGGCCATCTTGCCCGGCCGGGCGAGCAGGCTGGGCGAGTCGGTGAAGCCGCGCAGGTCGAGATCGTCGCCGGCGCGAAGCAGCGCGAAAGCCACACCGCCAAGCGATTCGCTTTCACCCGCGAGCACAGCGTAGAGCGGAAGCTGCGGGGCGTCGGGTCGGTTCGAAAGCCAGTCTGACGGGGTCGCGCCGCCGGTCTTGTAGTCGAGCAGCACGGGACCGTCTTCGGTGTCGTCGATGCGGTCGGCGCGGACCTCGACCAGCAGCGGACCGATGTGGGCCTGCTGCATCTTCTCCTGCTGGCGGACTGCGAACTCGGGGCGCGCCAGCTCGATGTCGAGCCACGGCTGCAGCAGCGAGCGCAGGCGGCGGCGCTGCACGTCGAGATAGGCATCCTCCCACGGCGTGCGGGCCTTGGCGGCGACGCTGCGGATGCCGGCGTCGATGCACTCGTTCAGAATCGCCTCGCGCTCAGCCGGCGGCAGAGCTTTGAGCGCTTCCTGGTTCTGGAGGCGCGTCCAGAAGTCCTGCATGATGCGGTGGACGTGGATGCCGCGGTCGCGAGCGTCAAGCCCCGGCGTGCGGATGTCGGGCTGGGTGGCGTGCAGGCGGATCTCGGCGAAGGCACGGAAGGCGCAGGCGGCCTGCAGTTCCAGAATTCGCGCACCGCCACGGATCAGTCCCTCGGGAAGCGCTGGAATCGGCTCTGTATCGACAAATCTGTATAGATCGATGGCCTCACGGGCCGCTTCGGAGGGCGGATCGAGCTCGCCGAGGTCTAGATCGCGCAGCACCGGCGACGGTCTGCGCTCGCCGTCTTCGCAGTGGCGGCCGAAGCTGAAGACGACCTCTGGAGCGGATTCGGCGAGGCGGCGGGTAAGCCTCTGCGCTATTGCGCCGTCGCGTACGGGGTCCGCGCCGGGGATGCCGAGATCGCGCTGAATGTGCCACGGAATCAGCGGATTCAGCGCGGAGGGCGGCGGCCAGCCACGGTCGTCCGCGCCGAGAAACCACAGCGCGTCGAAGGGCATGCCGCCGGGTTCGAGCGGGCCGACGATCTGGATGGGTGCTTGGCGGGATTCGGGCGCGAAGACGGCTTGCCGAGCGATGCGGCCGAGCGTCCGCAGCGCGGCCGAGGCGGTCACACGCGCGCCATCGAAGTCCAGCGTGGCCAGTTGGTCGAGCGCGCTCTCCCAGCGCTGGCGGGTCTGAAATGAGAGCGAATCGCGGTCCGTCGCGCGGGTCCAGCCGGCGGCTTCGAGCAGGTTGCGGAAGGCGTCGGCCCAGCCTGCGTGGGATTGCTGCGGACCTTCGTTGCCCGGCTCGATCTTTTCGGCGGCGGCGGCTCGGCGCAGCGAGTAAAGGGCGCGCAGGACGGTGGCGATGCGCTGCGAGCGGACGCTTTCGCGGACGAGGTCGATCATGGCGTCCAGCGTGAGTTCGGGGCGGAGTAGGCTCACGCGGCGAAGCTCGAAGGCGTCGAATTCGGCTGCGGCGAGTGCATCGTCCGGGTGCGCGGCGCCGAAGAAGGGCGAGAGCAGCAGGGCGGAGATGGCTTCGAGGGGAAGCGGCTCGATCGGCCAGTGAAGCAGGGCCAGTGCGGCGGTGACGGGAGCGGTTTCGGCGAGCGGGGTGCCGAGGGAGAACTCGAAATACGGAGATTCTGGCTTCGCCGTGATGACGGCATTCTTTGTCGACGCTGCCATGACTTCGCTGCAGACACGGTCGAGTTGGGCGCGGCGGTCGGCGAGGTTGGGGACTACGATGGCGATCGTGCCGGAGGGGTTCGCTTCCAGTTGCCGCTTCGCCCAGAGGGCTGCGGTACGGATTTCGGAAGGGTCGTCTGGCGCTATGTGCTGGTGCGCGGAGTCACGGTCAGCGGCGGTCAGGAGTTCATCTACGGCGAACCCGGCGCGGCGGATGTTTTCGAACAACTCGGCGTGCGCGGGCGGGTGAGTGTCGAAGTCGACCAGCAGCAGCCCGGCGTTCGGGATGGGCAGATTGCCTTCGGCCAGGGCGTCGGCCAGCGCGGCGGGGAGTTGCGATTGGGTCAGGTAGGCGTTGCGGGTGCAGAGGCGGTCGAAGGATTCGGCCCAGCGCTGGAAGGCGCGGGTATCGGTGGAGACGTTGAACTCGCGCAGGCGGGGGCGGCCATTGTGCAGACAGAGCAGGCGCCAGGCGGAGGCGGCCATGTCGGCCAGTGCGTCGGGCGAGCGCAGGCCGGGAACCTCCTGATCCCCTGCGATAATGGCGCGCCACAGGCTATGCTCCTGGATCGGGTTCAGGAGCAGGCGGGTTTCGGCGCCTTCGAGCAGCAGTCGGTGGAAGAGGCTGGGCAGCCAGCTATCGAGCGCGAAAATTTCGGGAGGGGTCCAGAGCTTAGTGGTCTGGGCGCGATCATAGGCGCGGCGAAGGGTGCGGGCCGCGCGCTGGTTGGCGGTCAGGACGGTGCGGCCCTGGGCGAGGGCAGTGAGGATTGTGGGGGGAAAGCCCATGGTTTGGTTATACGCTGGGGCGAACAAAATGCATAACTCGGAAAAGTTGGAAAGCGGATAAAAGGCGGATGATTCCGTGGCGGACCCACTCATTGCGAGAACTGACGCCACCGGCTTACAAGGTACGTTGCGGGATGGCGGAGAGAAGCAGCATGGCCATGGCGGCGGCTACGGGGACGGCCAATGCGGTTTGCAGGCTGCCGGTGTGGGTGGAGATCACGCCGATCAGCGAGGGCAGCGCGGCGGCTCCGATGCCCGAGGCTGCCAGCACGATACCGGCGGTGCGGGCGGGCGGACGGTGCGCCATCAGCAGCGCGAAGGTCGCGGGGAAGATGGGCGCGAGCGCGATGCCGAGCAGCACAGCCAGCGTCGCGATCAGGCTGGCGCGGTGCGCTGCTGCCAATGCTGCGGCGAGCGCGGCCGAGCAGACGAGCGCGATGCGCTGGAGGGTGGCGTCGCGCATTCTGAGCAGCAGCCAGGAGGCCAGCGCGCGGCCCGCGGTGAGGCCGCAGAGCAGCAGAACCATGGTGTATTCGCTAAGCACGAGCGAGGTCTGGCCGTAGCGCAGGGCGTAGGTGGTAAGCCAGCCGCTGAGGCAGGTTTCGAGGCCGCCGTAGAGGAAGAGCAGGGCGGCGAAGTAGAGGAAGAGGCGTGGGGCGAGCGGGCCCTGAGGATCGGGTGCGGTAGCGGCGGAGGATGGCTGGTTCGTGAGCCCACTTGGAAGCTGCAGGGCGAGAACGGTGGCGCAGAGAAGGAAGAGGATCGAGAAGGAGGTGAGCCGCTCGCCGAGCGGGACTTTGACCAGCGCGGCCGCAAGCAGGGGTGACAGCAGGGCGCCGAAGCTCCAGGTAAAGTTGAGGCGGGCGAGCGCGGAGCCACGATTTGCGGTGTAGCGGCTTCCTGCGATGATGTTGACTGTGGCGATGATGCGGCCAACGCCAAAGCCTCCGATGAGCAGGGTTGGGACCGCCCAACCCAGGCCTGGTGCAAAGGCGAAGATTCCGAAACCGGTACCAGCGGCAAAGAGGCCGATGCCCAGATCGAGCGACAGCATGGAGGACAGGGTGACGCCGCCGATAGTCGCTCCAATGAACTGCGCCATCAGCAAGAGGCCCAGCTGGGAGTCTTTCAGGTGCCACTTCGCGGCCAGCAGCGGCAGGATCGGCCCCAGCAGCATCGTGCCCAGGCCGGCGAGAACGAAGACGGCGTGCATCAGCGGGAGCGTGGGCGCGGCTTCCGGCTTCGTTTCGTCGAGCATTCCACCATTATCATGGTGGAATGAGATGTTTGCATGACTGGCTGGTGATTGGGTTTTTGGGCGCGGGAATGATGGTGGCGGGATGCAACAGTACGCCGGGCACCAGCGCGAAGAAGTTGGAACAGAAGACCTACCATCTGCGCGGGAAGATCGTGTCCGTCGATCCGGCCGGTGGACGCGTGACGCTCGACGCCGGCGCGATCCCTGGGCTGATGGACTCGATGACCATGGCATATAAGCTGGTCGACCCGACGATTACCAGCGAACTGCATCCGGGCGACATCGTCACGGCGAACGTGGTGGTGGATGAGGACGCGGCGGGACCGTTGAACCCGCGGCTGGACCAGATTGTGGTGGTGGGGCAGGCACGTCCCGATACCAAGCCGGCGGTGAGCTACCATGTGCCCGCGCCGGGCGATCCGGTGCCGGACTTCCGGCTTTTGAACCAGAGCGGCAAGCCCATCCACCTGGCGCAGTTTCGCGGGCGCGTGCTGCTGCTGACGTTCATCTACACGCGTTGTCCGCTGGCGGAGTTCTGCCCGCGCATGAGCGAGAACTTCGCAGCGATCGATAAGGCGCTGATGGCGGACAAGGGCGTCTATAAAAGGACGCACCTGCTGAGCGTGAGCTTTGACCCGAAGTACGACACGCCCACCGTGCTGCGCAGCTACGGGGGCGCGCATACGGGCAGGTTTACCGATGAGGACTTCGCGCACTGGGATTTTGCAGCGCCGCCGCCGGCTGAGCTAGCTAAGCTGGAGGAGTACTTCGACGTGGGGGTAACGGGGTCCTCGGCCGATCCGGCGTCGATCCAGCACTCGCTTTCCACAGTGCTGATCGGCAAGGATGGCAAGGTGATCGCGTGGTACCCGACGAACGACTGGAAGGTGCCGGATGTGCTGGCGGCGGTGGAGAAGGCGGCTTCGTAGAGTCGTGCCGGCCGTTCCCGTGTCTCAGAATCGAGGCATGGGGCACCCGGATTTGTGGCGGGTCGCGTATTCTTGCTGGAATCGACATTTTTGGAGGAGTGAGCGCGTGCAGAAGTTGACGATCTTGTTTGGGGTTCTGCTGATTGCGGTCGGCTTGACTGGCTATGTGAAGACGGGGAGCGAGCATCCGACTGCGCTGATTCCTTGCTGGATCGGCACCGTGCTGGGCGTCGCGGGCTTTCTGGCGATCGCGCCGGCGCGCCGCATGCTGTGGATGCACGTGGCGGTGACGGTCGGTCTGCTGGGCTTTCTGGGCACGGCGAAGGGTGGGTACCAGACGTTCCAGCTGGCGCATGGAACCGAGTTCGAGCACCCGATCGCGGTGGTGGAGAAGGGCGCGACCTGCCTGCTGTGTCTGATCTTTGTGGCGTTTTGCGTGCGCTCGTTTATCGAGGCGCGGCGGACGCGGGTTCTGGGAGCTTAGAGAGGGTTTGAAGATGGCAAGCGCATTCAGTTCGGGCATACCTTCGGGTGATCGCGCGCCGCGTGGCACGGGCCGCGCGACCACGGCGGAGCTGACCAAGTCACGGCCGAAGCCGCAGTTGAAGAAGGTCATGCCGGAGGTCTGGAAACTGGTGAGGCCGCGCTGGCTGCTGCTTTCGGCCAGCTTCGTGCTGATGCTCATCAATCGAGGCGCGGCGTTTGTGCTGCCGCTGGAGTTTCGTCCGCTGGTCGATAAGGTCATGGGCGACCATGGCAATCTCGCGCTGCTGCCGGGGATTATTGCGGCTGTGGTGGGTGCGACGATGGTGCAGGGCATCAGTTCCTACGCGCTCACACAGATGCTGTCGAAGGGCGGCCAGAAGCTGATCTCCGATCTGCGGACGCAGGTGCAGGCGCACATCGGGCGGCTGCCGGTGGCATTCTACGATGAGAACCGCACGGGCACCCTGGTGGCGCGCATCATGACGGACGTGGAAGGCGTGCGTAACCTGGTGGGGACCGGCGTGGTGGACTTCGTCGGCGGGCTGCTGTCGGCGATCATCGCGTTTGCACTGCTGGTGCGGCTGAATACCCGGATGACCACGCTGACGTTCTGCATCCTGCTGGTCTTCGGAATGATTTTGCAGCGGGCATTCAAGACGATCCGGCCGATCTTTCGCGAGCGCGCGAAGATCAACGCGGAGGTGACTGGCCGGTTGACGGAGTCGCTGGGCGGGGTGCGCGTGGTGAAGGGATATCACGCCGAGGCGAGCGAGGCCGAGGTCTTCTCGCAGGGTGTGCAGCGGTTGCTGGCGAACGTGGTGAGCTCGCTGACGGCGCAGTCGATTATGACGCTTTCGTCCACCGTGGTGTTGGGACTCGTAGGCGGGCTGGTGATGTACCTGGGCGCGCATGAGCATGCGGCCGGACGGCTTACAACGGGCTCTTACTTCACGTTTACCTTCCTGCTGGCCTTCCTGGTGGCGCCGATCGCGCAACTGGTATCGATCGGCACGCAGTTGACCGAGGCCCTGGCCGGGCTCGATCGCACGACGGAGATTCTGAACGAGCGCGAGGAGGATTCGGAGCCCGCGCGGACGATCGACCCCGGCGTGGTGCGCGGCGATGTCGCGTTCGAGGATGTGGTCTTCGAGTACGAAGAGGGCAAGCCGGTGCTGCACGGGATCAGCTTCGATTCGAAGCCCGGAACGGTGACGGCGCTGGTGGGTTCGAGCGGGTCGGGCAAGTCGACCATCATCTCGCTCATTTGCGGATTTCATACTGCGTCGGGCGGAAGGATTCTGGTCGACGGCAACGATCTGGCGACGCTGCGTTTGAGCGCCTTTCGCCAGCAACTGGGCGTGGTGCTGCAGGAGACGTTTCTGTTCGACGGCAGCATTCGCGAGAATGTGCGCTTTTCGCGTCCGCAGGCGACGGAAGAGCAGTTGATGGAGGCTTGCCGGATTGCGCGCGTGGATGAGTTTGCGGAGCGCTTTGCGGAGGGCTATGAGACCATCGTCGGCGAGCGCGGAGTCAAGCTCTCAGGTGGGCAGCGGCAGCGGATTTCCATTGCACGGGCGATCCTGGCGGACCCGCGCATTCTGATTCTGGATGAGGCGACTTCGTCGCTCGACTCGGAGTCGGAGGCGATGATTCAGGGCGGGTTGAACCACCTGATGCAGGGCCGCACGACGTTCGTCATCGCGCACCGGCTGTCGACGATCCGGCGCGCCGACCAGATTCTGGTGATCGAGCAGGGGAATATCCTGGAGCGCGGCACGCATGAGTCGTTGTACCAGCTGGGTGGCCGCTACTACGACCTCTACACGCGGCAGCATGGGCTGGAGATGAATCTGTTTCTGGCGCCGGGTGAGGGGGATGCGGTGGAGGCGGTGGCGAAGTAGGGAGTAGACTCCGATTATGAATCTGGAAATCGACGTTCGCGCACTGCCAGCTCGTCTCCGGTTTGAACGCCCGATGACGGATGACGAACTGTTTCGTTTTTGTGGGCAGAACGATGTACTGCGCGTGGAGCGTGACTCGAACGGAGAGCTGATCCTTATGTCGCCGAGTGGACTCAAGGGAGATGATGCCAATGCCGAGATCACTGCCGACCTGAAGCTATGGGCTCGGCAGGACGGGAGAGGCAAGAGTTTTGGTTCAAATGCCGGGTTCACGCTTCCCGATGGTTCGATGCGCAGCCCGGATGCCGCGTGGCTGTCGCTCGAGCGATGGAAGGCGCTCGCCCCGCGCGAGCGGGAGCGGTTCGGCCATGTCGTGCCGGAGTTTGTGATCGAGCTTCGCTCCAGAACCGATGGTCTGAAAGAGCTGCAGAAGAAGATGAGGATCTGGATCGCGAACGGCGTACAGCTGGCGTGGCTGATCGATCCGAAGCGGAAGGTTGTGGAGATGTATCGAGCGGATGAGCCGGTGGAGGTGCATCAGAATCCGAGTTCAGTTCAGGGGACCGGACCGGTGCGCGGCTTTGAGTTGGTGATGGACCGGGTTTGGGGTTGAGGCCAAACTGAAGCCTGGAAGTAGCTCCGAAGGAAAGGCGAGGATATCAGGCTGCAGCTTTATAGGGTTGAATCTTCGATTTCAGGACCGCGGCTTTGCTTGCCAGGCGAAGGTCGTAGTCGTTTTGCAGGTTGAGCCAGAACTGCGGCGGCAGATTAAAGAAGATGCCAAGGCGGATCGCGGTGTCGGCCGAGATGGAGCGCTTGCCCAGAACCACATCGTTGATGCGCGGCGAGGGGACGCCAAGTTCCTTGGCGAGCCGGTAGGACGTAAGGCCGAGCGGCTGCATGAACTCGGTGAGCAGGATGTCTCCGGGATGAATGGCGAAGGGCTTGGGCATGAGATGCTCCTTTATCGATGGTAGTCCACGATTTCGACGTCGTGTGCGTGGCCCGCGAGCCAGCGAAAGCAGACGCGGTATTGATCGTTGACTCGAATGCTGTGCTGTCCCTTGCGATCCTTCGTAAGAGCCTCGAGTCGATTGCCGGGCGGGACCGTAAGGTTGACGAGTTCGAGCGCGGCATTCAGAATCGCCAGCTTCTTGAACGCGGAGACGCGAAGATTTGCGGGAATGCGGCGACTCTTGCCCGTTTCCCATAGCAGCTTCGTGTCGGCGTCGCTAAAACTCAGGATCACGTCTCATAATAACGGATTGCGTTGCTAACGGCAAGCGTTCTTACGCGAACCATTGCGGTCGACCCACTGCTCGCGTGAAACAACGGCGCGATGAAGGGGGCACGGAGTTGTGTCCTCACCTCAAACGATGAAGCCGTTCGAAATGGGGCACCCGATGGATGACGTTATGACCCGGTGGGAGGCGCGGGTGTTCTCGGCGTGGCTGGGTCGGCGCCTTCCTTGATCGGCGGCACCGGCGTGTCGGCGGCTAGCGGCGGCTTCTTCAGGTGCCAGTCCGTGGCCTGCTGGTAGGCGTAGGCGAGCGCCAATACCTTGCCCTCCTGGTAGTGCGGGCCCGCGATCATCAGGCCGATCGGCAGGCCGGCCTTGGTGAAGCCGCAGGGAATGGAGATGGCCGGCACTCCGAAGGCGTCGAAGGGTCGGGTATTGGTGCAGCCGCCGCCGGTCGAGAAGAAGTCGTAGATTTTGCCTCCGGCTCCGGCCGCCCCCGCGGCACGGCCTTCCTGCGCCAGCGAGTCGTTGATCTTGCCTGCCTGCATGGGCGTCGTGGGGACGACCACGAGGTCGAAGCCGCTGAAGTGCGAGTCGATCATGCGGCGCGTGAGCGCGAGCTGCTGGTGCGCCTTCACGCTCTCGGTTGCGGTCGCGACTTTGGTGCCGGCGGGCGGGTTTTCCATGCGCTCGAAGCGGGTGCGGTCCGGCGCCATGTAGCTCAGGCCGTACTTTTCGATCAGTTCGTGGTGGTAGAGCTCGGCCTCGCCGGTGCTGTCGCCGGGCGAGCCCTCCCACAACGGCGCGGAGCTTGTCACGCCGGCGGTCAGCCCGGTGAGTACCACCAGCGCCTGCTTGACGGCGGCTTCGATCTCCGGGTCGATGTGGTCGTAGAAGCTGATCGGCGTGCCCAGCCGGAAGGACTTTACCGGCTGATGCATCTCCTTCACGTAGTCGACCGGCGCGGCCGGGCCGGGGATACTGTAGATGTCGAGCGGGTCGTAGCCGGTCATCTGGCCGAGCATCAGGGCGACGTCTTCCACCGTGCGGGCCATCGGTCCGCAATGGTCGAACGAGGCCCGGCAGGGGATAATCCCGCGAATGGAGACGAGCCCGATGGTCGGCTTCAATCCCACGGTCCCGCACCACGCCGACGGACAGCGGATGCTTCCGCCGGTGTCCGTGCCGAGCGCGCCGGGCACGATGTTTGCGGCCAGCGCAGCCGCCGACCCCGCGGACGACCCGCCCGTAATATGGTCGAGCGCCCACGGGTTGCGCGACGGGCCGAAGTAGCTGATGTCGCCCGTGCAGCCGATGGCGAACTCGTGCAGATTGGCCTTGCCCAGGATGATGGCGCCGCTCTTCTTGAGGCGCGTGACGATCTCGGCGTCCTCGGTCGGGATGCGGTCTTTGAACATCGGGCTGGCGGCCGTGGTGCGAGTGCCCGCGGTGTCGATGTTGTCCTTCAGCGCCAGCGGGATGCCGTGCAGGGGGCCGCGGAACTTACCCGTTCTGGCTTCGGCGTCGAGCACGGCGGCCTGCGCCAGCGCCTCCTTGCCCATGACCGTAATGTAGGCGTTCACCTTGGGGTTGAAGATCTCGATGCGGTCGAGCAGGGCGCGGACCAACTCAGTCGAAGTGAGAGTCCTGGCATGAATGCGCGTGGAGATTTCGGTGACGGTGAGGCTGGTAAGCGCGGGTGAATCGTCCATCGCGTTCGTGGCTAAGGCAAAGGCAGCGGGGACGGCGGCGGAGGCGGCTAAAGCGCTGCCCGCGAGACGCGAGAACTCGCGGCGGGAGAGTGTGGGCATGGGCGAATGGGTCCTCAACAAGAGCATGCCGGATGTGCGGGCGGCAGGGCAAGCGAAATCGCCGGTGCCTATGCGAAGGATTCGTACTGCACCTCCCGCCGCGAGCTATCGACCGCCCGACGCACAATATTTCGATCGTTCAAACGTTATGACAACAAGCGTGCGACGCGCGTACCAGAGGAGACCGATGACCGAACCGGATTGCAGATTCGAAGCGGGAGTCATGGTGCCGGTGATCGACCCCATGCGTTGTGAGGCGAAGGGACCATGCGTGCCGATCTGCCCGTATGACGTTCTGGTCCTGCGCAAGGTGTTGCCTGAGGAGAAAGCCGGGCTGCCGTTCGTGGGGCGTTTGAAGCTGATGGTGCATGGAGGCAAGCAGGCGTTCGTCCTGGAGCCGGATGCCTGTCGAGGATGCGGGTTGTGTGTGACGGCATGTCCGGAGAAGGCGATCAAGCTGCGGAAGCGATAAGGTAGACAGGCTGGCGAGAGAACACGCTGCCTCGCTACCCTGCGAGTTGATACGGGTGATCCTCTGCCGCGGCTGCTTCGGCGATGCAGCATCGATTCCGACCACTCCGCTTCGCCTCATACAGGGCAAGATCCGCCGCCGCCAGCCATTGTTCGGCGGAGTTCGTCTCAACATCCGGGATGGCGATACCGAAGCTGGCCGTCACGCCGAGAGGGGGATCGTGCGGAATCCGGAGAGCCTGCAGGCAGGCGCGCAGGCGCTGCGCAGTCTGCGGCGCGCGGTCTCTGCCTGCGTCCTGAAGTAAAATGCCGAATTCTTCGCCGCCCAGTCTGCCGATGGTGTCGCTCTGTCGCAACTGGCTGGCCAGTGCGTCGGCGACGGTACGAAGAACGAGATCTCCGGCGGGGTGGCCATACGTGTCATTCACCAGTTTGAAGTGATCCAGGTCCAGCAGGAGAAGGGCTGCGGGCTGCTGCGAGCGTCTTAAGCGCGCAAGCGTCTTCTCCAGTTCCAGCATAAAGCTGCGCCGGGTTGCCGCGCCGGTAAGGAAGTCCGTCTGGGCGATTCGGCGCAACTCGAGTTCATCGACGACCAGCGCGGCCAGGCTCTTCAGAATGTCGATCTGCTGCTCGCTGTAGGTTCTGGGAACGACGTCGATCGCGCACAGCGAACCGACGTTATAGCCCTCGGGGGTCGAAAGCGGAACTCCCAGGTAACTCTGGATAAAAGGCGCTCCGGTGACGAGAGGATTATCGGCGAAGCGTGAATCCAGCCTGGCATCGGGAATATACAACGGCTCTCGCGCCATGATGGTATGGGTGCAAAACGATACATCGCGGCCGGTTTGGTGAATGGAAAGACCGACGCAGGATTTGAACCACTGCCGGTCCGTGTCGATAAGCGAGACGGCGCACATAGGGACGTTGAACACCGATTTGACCAGAGCGGTGATGCGGTCGAACCCCGCCTCCCGCGGTGTGTCGAGAACCTCATACCGGTGCAGGGCCGCGACACGTCCCGGTTCATCTTGTAGTTTCAGGTCGGTCACGGTTACCTCACCATCCGCTTCATCGCTCGGATCAGCTCTTCCTGGTACGAGGTGACGATCGCCGCCACACTCGCTTCAATCTGCGCGTCGTCCATTCCGGCGGAACGGAGGGTGACGACGAACCGGGCCAGGTGCTGCCGGTGCCGTTGCAGCCCCTCCTCCAGCTCAGGAGGAACGTCGAAATCGGTGAAAGCGTGATGCGCCAGCGCTATACCGTTCAAACCGTTGCCCATGTGCGATCGCCTCGACCCGCCTCAACCACTCGGGAACTGCTTGAATCATAACTGGGATAGAGCTTCGATGGCCGGGTAGCAGCGTCCCATTTTAGTGCTTCTGGAGAAACTTTCGGGGGATGGATATGGACTCTGATGAAGAGGGCCTGCGGCAAGCGACTTGCTGGTACCAGGTTGAGAGGGCCTCAGCCTTCAACGCCCAATTGCGTGAGCAGGAAGGCGTAGTCGAAGGCGATCTCCTTCAGGTAGTCATACCGTCCCGATGCTCCGCCATGGCCGGCCTCCATGTTGATGTGCAGCAGCAGCGGCGTGCCGTTCTGCTTCAGCGCGCGCAGCTTGGCGACGTACTTCGCCGGCTCCCAGTACATCACTTGTGAGTCGTTCAGGCTGGTCTTGACCAGCATGGCCGGGTAGTTGCCCGGCTTCAGCTGGTCGTAGGGCGAGTAGCTGTGCATGTAGGCGAAATCGTCTGCTTCGTTGGGATTTCCCCACTCTTCGTACTCGGCTACGGTCAGCGGCAGCGTGGCGTCGAGCATGGTGTTCATCACATCGACGAAGGGCACGTGCGAAAGCACCGCGCGGAAGAGGTCGGGACGCATGTTGACGACGCCGCCCAGCAGCAGTCCGCCGGCGGAGCCGCCTTCGATGGCTACCTGTTCAGGTGAGCCATAGCCTTCGCGCAGCAACGCTTCGACGACCGCGATGAAGTCGGTGAAGGTGTTCAATTTAGTGCGCATCTTGCCGGCGTCGTGCCAAGGGTCGCCGAGCTCGCCGCCGCCCCGAATGTGCGCGTAGGCCATAATGACGCCGCGATCGAGCAGCGCCAGGCGCGCGGGGCTGAACGAGATTGGCAACGCGAAGCCGTAGCTGCCATAGCCGTAGACGTAGAGCGGGTTGTCGGCGCGGGCGGTGTCGCTGGCGCGGCGGTTGTGGAAACGGTTGCGGCGATAGACGAGCGATACCGGGACCATTGTTCCATCGGGAGCCTCGACCCATAGGCGCTCGGAGGCGTAGTTGGAAGACTTGAAGCCGCCCGGAACCTCCTGCTGTTTCAGCAGCGTGGAGCGGCCGCTGGCGACGTCGTACTCGAAGACCGAGGGCGGCGAGACCAGCGACTGGTAGCTGTAACGGAAGTGCGTGGAGTTGAATTCCCGGTTCTGGTGCGCGGCGGCGGTGTAGGCCGGCTCGGGGAACTCGATGGGGCGCGAGCCGTCTTCGCCGGGAAAGCCGAGGGCGAAGTCGCGGGCCGGGTTTCCCGTCATCGGGTAGACCGCGAGCGTAGGCAGACCTGCTTTGCGCTCGGTCAACACACAAAAGGTCTGGAAGAGGTCGAAGTCTTCGAGCGGGATGTCAGGCTCGCCCGCGTAGACCTCCCGCCAGTGTTCGCGGCCGGGCGCGGCGACGGGCGCGACGACCAGGCGGAAGGTGTCGGTGGTGTCGTTGGTGCGGATGTAGAACAGGCCGTCACGATGGTCAGGGTAGTACTCCTGGTCGTCGATGCGCGGCGCAAACAACGTCAGGGGCGCGAGTGGGTCTGCGGCGGGCAGGAAGCTGCACTCAGAGGTGGTGTGGCTGCCGGCTTCGACGAGGATGTATTTGCGGTCGCGGGTCTGGCCTAGGCCGAGGTTGAAGCGCTCGTCTGGTTCTTCGTGAATGAGGACATGAGCACCGGGCAGTCGTGAATCCCACGTCTCAGAATCGAGACGTGGGGCACCCAGGGTGTGGCGGAAGAGCTTGTCGTGGCGCTTGGTCTGCTCGTCTTCGGTGGTGTAGAAGAGCGTGGAGGAGTCGGCCGCCCAGGCGACTGAGCCGACGCGTTCCGCCGTGTCTGCAAGCTCGGCGCCGGTGGCCAGATCGCGCAGATGCAGCGTGTACTGGCGGAAGCCGGTGTTGTCGGTGGTGTAGGCCATCAGCCTGCCGCTGGGACTGACGACGATGGCGCCGACATCCATGTAGGGCTGGCCTTCGGCGAGCTTGTTGACGTCGAGCAGCGTCTCCTCGGGGCTGCCGTGCGCGATTGCCTTGCGGCAATAGATGGGGTACTGGCTGCCTTCGACGGTGCGGGTCCAGTAGAGCCAGCCGTGGTCCGGGTAGGGGACGGATTCGTCGGTCTCCTTGATGTGCGAAAGCATTTCGAGGTAGAGCTCGGTCTGGAGCGGGCGCGTCGGCGCCATGACGGCTTCGGTATAGGCGTTCTCGGCTTCCAGATGGGCGAGCAGCTCGGGCGACGTTTTGTCGCGCATCCAGGCATAGTCGTCTTGCAGGGTGTGGCCGTGGATTGTGGTCGGAGAAGGCTTACGCGGGGCGACAGGTGGCTCGGAAGGCGGGGCGGCTGCTGGGTGAGATGAGTTCACGCTTGTATTTACTCCAGCAAACAGGATACAGTGCCGTTTTAAGTAACCCTTGCGTGGCGGGTTGACATCTTACATAGTGCCGGAGTCCGCGGCGTGGATTCAGCAACGAAATTGAAGCAGCGAACCGGCAGGATATACAGGAGTCAGTGATGAACGTTAAGAGCTATCGGAAGTACGTTTTCGGCGCCATGTTTGCTATGCCGCTTTCCTTGATGGCCCCCCTCATGGCCCAGATTCCCGGTTCCACCAATGCAGCGGGGATGCCGCTGTCCGACACCGCGGCCAAGGCCGTCAGCCAGAGTTCGCCGGGCAGGGCGAACGTGGGGACAACGATGTCCGATTCGAGCATGAACGCCTCCGTCAACAGCGATATATCGCTCGCCAAGGACAAGATGTTCGTGCGCCATGCCGAAGAAGGCGGTCTGGCCATGGTGCAGATGGGCCAGATGGCCAGGATGAAAGCCTCCAGCGACGACGTGAAGATGTTCGGCCAGACGATGATCGACGATCACACCAAGTTGAACACTGACCTGGCGCCGATCGCCGACTCGCTGGGTGTGGAGCCGCCGACGAAGCTGAGCAAGCCGGATCAGGATGAGTACAACAAGCTGAACGGGCTGTCTGGATCGGATTTCGACAAGGAGTATCTGTCGTTCATGCTGAAGGATCATCGCAAGGATCTGCATGACTTCCGCGTGATCGACAGGACAACGCCGGACCCGGACCTGAAGGACACGGTCGACAACGGGATCAAGGTGATCGCGTTGCATTTGTACCTGGTGAATAAGCTGGCCGTGGCGAACGGGGTTCCGGGCGCGTATAAGCCGGCCGCTCCTCCGCCGCCCGCTCCGCCCGCTCCGCAGCAATAAGGTTGCTGAGCTAAGAGCAAGCAGATCCGTAAGGGTCTGGCTAATGAACACCGTTTTTGCGATTAGCGTGGGGCTTCAGCCCCACGAATAGAACATGGAATAGGTGGGGCTTCAGCCCGGGCTCTCTCATCGGAGTCGCAGGATGTCTATCCGACCAGCTCCCGACGGTCTGACAACAAGAGAAGTGACTGAGGACGCCTGATGAGGGCGTCCTCGTTTCGTCTGCGCGAGTAGACTGAGGAGGATGCTGCGTCCTCTGCCAAGTTTCTTCATTGGGTTACTGCTGCTGTTGCCGGGAGTTCAGCTGGCGGCCGAGAAGGTCGCCGACCTCCCCATGCCGACGCGGTATGTGAACGACTTTGCGCATGTTCTATCTCCGGCCGCGCTGACGAATCTGGAAGAGTGGTGTGTCGAGGTGCACCAGCAGGCGGCGGCTGAGCTTGAAGTGGTGACCATTAAGTCGCTGGACGATGGGCAGTCGATCGAGGAGTTTACCGAGCAGCTGGAAGAGAAGTGGAAGATCGGTAAGAAGGGCGTGGACCGCAGCGCGCTCATTGTGCTTTCGCTGGACCCGCGGCGGCTGCGGGTGGAGACCGGTTATGGGCTCGAAGGGATCTTGCCGGATGCGAAGGTGGGGCGGATTCTGGACACGGCGATTCCGTCGGCACGCACGGGAGACTACGACCAGGCGCTGACGTTGACGGTGCAGGGGCTGGCGCAGGTGATCGCGGCGGATAAGGGTGTGGCGCTGACGCCGATTGTGCATACCTACCATCGCCAGCAAACGCCGCAGAGGATCGGGCCTTTGCAGATCGTGCTGGGGATCGGGTTTGTGATCCTGGTTCTCATCCTTATCAAGACCGGCAATGGCGGATGGCTGATCTACCTGCTCCTGAATATGCTGGGA
>CAXTMK010000036.1:0-35546 GCA_964245315.1 uncultured Acidobacteriaceae bacterium
CCAACGACAAAGCGATTGATAATCATTCGAACTCCGGTTGTAATATTGCTTCGGCTGTTTCTCTTGTTTCTGAGATAGGTCCGGGCTTCAGCCCCCGGGATATGCTTTCTCATCCGCGCCACTCACTACTTCAACTTCTTCAACTCCGAGCCTGCTAACAAAAATGCTCCGATGCCAAAGTCGTAACTCGACCCCGGATAATAAAACGCCGGCTCCGACCCCGTCTGCTGGATGCATCCCAGGCGCCCATCCGCATACACATGCCCGAGGATTCCCTTCCAGGAACTCTCTACCACCGGCTGAAACTTCGCCGCATCGAGATAGCCGTGATTGATCCCCCAGGCCATGGCAAACGTCATCAGCGACGAACCGGAAATCTCCGGCAGCGGATACGTCTTCGGGTCGAGCAGCCCGGCATGCCAGAGCCCATCCGATCCCTGAATCTGCGCCACTCGCGGCGCCATCTCCTGCAGCTGTTTCACCAGGAACGGAATCTCCGGGTCGTCCTTCGGCAGCGCGTCGATCGTGCGGGCGATTCCCGCCATCACCCAGCCCTCGCCGCGCGACCAGAACTGCAGCTTGCCGTTCGGCTCCAGCTTCGTCTTGTAGCTCGCATCGCGCGCATAAAGGTGCTCGTCGTGGTTGTAGAGGAGGTCGTACGTGCGCTGCCAGTTGTTGCGGATGTAATCCAGATAGCGCTTGTCACCCGTGGCCTGGTACATCTTCGCCCACACCGGCGGCGCCATGTAGAGCGCATCGCACCACCACCACGGAATCTTGTCGCTGCCCGGCGTCAGCATGTCGAGGTCGATCACCGACTCCAGCGCGGCCCGTGTCGGCGCAATCCACTCCGGCTGCCGCTTCTCCTTCGGCGTATCGAGATACAACTCCAGATACATCTGCCCGATGCTCTGATTGTCGGCGTTCTCGCCCTTGCCGCGCGGCTTCCACTCGTACTTCTTCGCCACGGTCATCATGGCGTCGCGATACTTCACATCGCCGGTCGAACGATACAGCGCCATGAAGCCCGTGTAGTCGACGCTCGAGGTCCATATCTGGTCGAAGTAAGCCGCGTTGCGCGCAAGCTCCCAGTCCGCCACCTTGCGCATCGCTTTATCGATCGCCGCGGACGTAAGGGCCGGCGAAAGATCCTTCGCCAGCGGTCCCGGATCGGCGGGCGAATCGCCAAAGTGACGGCCGTTATCCTTGTCGATGATGGCCTGCGTGGCGGCCGTGGGTTTTGGGTAATCCTGCGCATGCAGCGTAGCCGCCAGGCTCAGTGTCAGCAAAATCGGGATATTGCGCTTCATCGTCACATCACCTTGTTTGTCATCCCGTAGGGATCTGCTTTGCTCTTGCCGCTGCTCTTGCTCTTGCCGCTACTTTTGCCGCTACTCTTGCCTCTGCTCTTGTTTCTGAGATAGGCCCCGGACTTTAGTCCGGGCAATAAGGACAACCACCAATCCGGGCTTTAGCCCCCGGGATATGCTCTCTTCTTTGCCCGCACAATCACTGCTCATCCTGCTCCGCGAACGTCTTCTTCGCCGTCGTCCTTCAATCCTGGGGCTTTACCCCTAACTGGGATAGGACGAGCCTCCGGTGATGAAACAAAAACGATCCCCGCCTCAGCGATCATCTCTGCGTATTTCGCTTTCGCCATCATCGAGGCCCTTCACTGACAAGTTTGATCGTGCCCAGAATCCCCGAAGCAATCGGCTTTACCTGGTTTAGATCCTGCATCTGGAAGCGATCGCCATACTTCTCGATCAGCGGCCTATAGTCGTGCGGAGGCAGCGCCGACCACGCATTCAGAGCCGTGTTGTACACATGAATCTCAATTTGATTGTCTCCATGTCTAAGGAACGGTGCCAGGTCCAGCCGGTAAGGCGGATGCCACAACGCGCCGGCCTCCTTGCCATTGACGAAGACGATCGCGCCCTCATGGACCGGCGGGTCGTAGTAAGCGTGCATTCCGGGTCCAGTGCGCGTGACGAGCGGATTTGGCAAGCCGTTTGGAAGCAAATCGTGCTCAGGGGCGGAGTTTGGAGAGCCTGGCAGTGGAGAACCGCCATCAATCAATAGCCAAGAAGGCTCGAACGGGGCCCAAAGAAAATCCTGGGAGTAGATCGCTTCACCGGAATAATGTAACGTCTCAGCGTCGGCAGTCCAATCCGTGACGTCCGCTGCCGATTTAGTCCTGCCTGTAGAAGTGAATGTGATCTTCCAGGTCTTTCCGAAGTCGTCCGTCTTGCCTGTGAGTTGCGCGGCTCGGACCGCAGGAGCAGACACCGGCTTTGCATCGGAAAACACAAATGTCCTCGACTCATACGGTGCCAGGTGTATAGGCTGTTCCGCGGTCGTCGCGGGGCGAGCTACGCCCGTGTCAGCACTCCAGACCTCACCGGTTGTATGGTTGGTCGCGAAGCTGGCGTTCAGATCGAGCGGTACATTTGCAGTATTCACAACGAAGTAAACATCCGCATCCTGTAGCTTCCGCCGAATAAACCCAATCCGATCGGCACTGCTCGAAACCTTGAAATCCGGCACCACGTTGTTGTTCAGCGCCTTCGCCAACTGCGCCGCATCCGGCACCACCGCAATCGCCTCGCTCAGCTTAGCGATCTCCGCCGACTTCTTGCCCTCCGGATCCATCGTGGGCACATGCCCAATCGCAAACACCTTGCCGTCATGCTCGGCGAAGTCATGAATCCTGCGCATCGTCTCCACCGGAATGCGATCGGTCGACGGAATCACAAGAATAGGATGACCGATCCCGACCTTATCGATCGCCTCCGCATCAATGTAATCCACGTTGTACCCCGCCGACAAAATCGACCCCATCAGCTCCGGCGTAATCAGCTTCTGCATCGCGCCGGTCACGGTGGTGTGGGTCGGCGAAAAGCTCGCCCAGGCATCGTCGGTCGGCAGCAGGATCGCCACCTGATTGGCCGGCTTGCCCTGCCGCATCAGGAAGCTGAGGCGCGCGATGTACTTGTTCACCGACGCCTCCACCGGCCACCACGGATTGTGATCGTTGAAGCTGGCCGCGGCGTAGAGCGACCACCCCGGCTCCGGAACTTCGCCGTCAGGAGGCGAGTACGGCCAGCCGTGGAAGATCAGCTGGTTCTCGCCCATGATGAAGTCGACGTCCGCCTCGGCCTTCATATCGAGCGGCGTCGCGCGAAAGACGGGCGAGTGCAGCCACGTAAACGTCTCGCCGCTGGTCACGTTGTGGTCGAAGACGTGATTCGCGCTGGTCGCCCAGCGTAGCGTCGAAAACGCCCGCCACTGCGGGCCTTCGCCCTCGGCGAGCCCGACCAGGTTCTGGCTGGAAAACGTGACCGCCGGCTCGCCATAGGTCTGCGAGCGGAACTTCGTCCCATGCGCCTTCGCCCAGTCGTCGATCTGCACCAGGTAGTTCTCGTTCACCAGCTCGGTCAGCGTCTTGCCATAGTCGTGGCGCACGTTGTCGGCCGCGGGCGAGCCTCCGCCCACCAACTCCGCCAGATGCTCCATCAGGTCGTAGCCGCGCCGCCGCTTGAACTCCGCCGGCAAATTCGGCGTCCAGTCCGCACCATAGGCCTCGAGCGAATCCGAGAAGATGGCATACGGCGGAGTGGCGCCGAACGCCTTCAGCAGCGGCTCGCCGACTTTCGCGAGATGGGTCGCAACCGCCTGTTTGCTGAACGGATCGAGCACAAAACCCTCGGCATCCACCGCCGCGCGCTTCACCTGCTGCTTCGTATGACTTTGAATAAAGAACAGCGCCACTCGCGGAGACGCATCGGGAGGAACGTTCGTGCTGCCCGCGCCCGGCGTAAACGCCTTCGCGGAGCTCGCATCCCACCCCATCGCCGGGCCAGGCTGTCCACGAACCGGCTTAGGCGTCAGGCTGCCGCTGACCAGCGTCGCACCCAGCAGCGTCTCGCCCTCGGCCAGCTTCGGTGTCGCCACGCTGGTCTGGCGCGCGGCCACCGCGACCTCCTGCGTGCGCAGCCGCGTCACCGCCTGGTCGAGCGTGATCGCCGGCCCGCCATAGGGCCATCCGCTGCACAGCGTCACATCGATGCGCAGCCCCAGCTTGCGGCCTTCCGCTTGCGCGTAGTTCACCGCGTCCAGCATCGCCGGCGAGAGGAACGGAAGGTTCTTTAACCCCTTCGCCGGATCGTCCAGCACCTCCGGATAGACGAACGCCAGCTCCGCGCCGCCGATGCCGTTGGCCTTCATCTGCTGCAATTCTTTCAGGATCTCCGGTTTCACCACGGCCGGCCCGAACCACCACCAGCGCACCATCGGCTTCGCCTCGTCGGGCGGGTTGAGAAAGCCTTCGCGCAGAGCCTGCAGGGAATCAGGCTTCGGCGCCTGCGCGGGAAGGGCCGCGGACAGCGAAAGGCATAGCAGCGAGATCGAGACAAAGTGAAAACGAGACGAATTCATGCGAGCAGGTTACTCCTTTGGCGGCACTGGCGGTGTCGCGGGCGCAGCAAGCCTGGGCCCGAACTCGGCATCCGCAGCAGCCTTCTTCTTACGTTCCGGATCGTCCGCATACGTCGGCGTCGGTCCATCCAGAATTGGCTTCATGCGTCCGATCAGCGTCTGCGGCTTTTCAACGGGGAACATGTCGAAGACCACAACATCATTACGGCCTTTCTTCAGCCACGGTCCCGGCACATACAGCGTCACCTGCGGGCCGATATTCCAGAAGCGGCCGAGGGCATGGCCATTGATCCAGATGACGCCCTTGCCAAGTTTGGAAATATCGAGGAAAGCATCGCCTGTCCTTTCGAGGTCGAAGAGTGCAGTACTGAAATGCGCACCTTCCACATGGTTTGGAATTGGTCTCCGCTGTAAGAAGCTCGCGGAATGCAAAGGTAGTGTGTAAATCTCCCAATTCGAGATTGGAGTGCCGGAAAGCGTCGCACTCTGTATGCCCTTCCATTCGTTCCGCATATTTTTCGTTGAATTGAGGCGTCCGGTGTTCTCAACGAGAATGTCAAGAGTAGCGGCCTTGGACGAAGTCACGGTAAGCGTCGTTTGGTTGTAATGGCGATCAAGCGTTCCTGAAAGAACTCCGTCCAAATAGATTTGCGCATAATCATGCACCGCGCCGATCACCAGCGGACCGTCGACCGGCGCGGGCAACTGAGTACGGTAGAGGATGTACCCGTACGCCTGGTCGAGTTGCTCCATCGTCAATGCTTTTGCGGATACAACCGGCTCGGACAAGTTGTCCCAAAGAGGCGACGCAATCGATAGCTCAAACTGCGGAATCGCCACCACCTCCGGCACCTTAGGCACCGGCAATACCGGCTGCTTTGAATACTTCAAAATCAAATCCCGATACGCAAAAAACTTCGGCGTAGTATGCCCCGCCTCATCAAGCGGCGCGTCGTAGTCGTAGCTCGTCACATTCCCGCGATAGTTCCCTGTGCTCGCGCTCGCGCCCGCCATCATGCCGAAGCTGGTCCCCCCGTGAAACATGTAAATGTTGATCGACGCCCCATGGCTCAGCACATACTCGATGTCCTTCAACTGCGGAGCCACGGGCCGCGTCTCGTGCGGATGCCCGAAGAGATCGAACCAGCCCGGCCAGTACTCCGTCGCGAACAGCGGCCCGCCCGGCCTTAGCGCAGCCTCCGCTGCCAGCCCATGCTCAGCGTTGCCGGTGCCGAAGTTTACGCCCGACAGAATGCCGTCGATGCAGCCGTTCGCGAGCGCCTTCGACGGGTCTACCGTGTAGAGGAGTGCATCTTTCCAGCCCGTCGCCTGAAAGATCTCCAGCATGTGCTGCATGTACTTTTTGTCGTTCGAGAAGTTGCCGTACTCGTTCTCCACCTGCACCGCGAGGATCGGCCCGCCGTTCGCGATCAGCAGCGGCGCGGTCTCCTGCGCCAGGCGCTTCAGCCAGCGCTCGGCCGGAACCATGAAGCCGGGATCGTTGGTGCGCAGCGTCTTGCCGTTCTCGGGATCTTTCAGCAGCCACGCGGGAAAGCCGCCGAACTCCCACTCCGCGCAGCTGTAGGGCCCGGCGCGCAGCAGCACATGCAGCCCCTCGGCCTGGATCGCCCTGATGAACGCCGCCAAATCATACTGCCCGCTGAAGACATACTCGCCCGGCCTGGGCTCATGCACGTTCCAGAAGACGTACGTGGCGATTGTATTCAGCCCCATCGCCTTCGCCATCTGGATGCGGTGCTGCCAGTACTCCTGCGGGATGCGCGCGTAGTGCATCTCGCCGGCGATCACCTGGTGAGGCTTGCCGTTCAGCAGGAAGTGGTCGCCTTCCGCTGTAAACGTGCCTGCGGGTGCAGTGGCTGAGGCCAACGCGCCGCGGAAGAACAGCGACGGCGCCAGCACGGCACACCCTTGCAGCAGCGTTCTTCGATTCATGCGAAGGGTCTCGTCGGTCTTCAAGCGGCACCCTCCGAATACTTTTGGGCAGTTTTAGACGAAACTCCGCCGGACTTGAAATCTACGAGAGCCGACGAACGAGTGTCAATAGGAAAAAGATTTCCAACCGATACACAAACCACGTACTATCGTGTGCGCAGCGCGATTGTCCGCGCAAGGTCCCGACCAACAAGGAAGCTCCTCGATGTCACGCACCCATATAGCCGTCTCTCCAATCCTTCGCTTCGCCGTCATCTCCGCTGCCGGGCTGGCTCTGCTCTGCGTCTCGGCCCTGGCCCAGTCGGCTACCTACACCTGCGCCGCCAAACCCACCGCCGGTGCGAAGCCGCTCTCGCCCACAACCATGTTTCCCGCGGCTGCGGACGCCAGGGTTGACCCCGCCGCCTATGGCTTCGACCTGCAACCGGCACCGACAATGTCCGGAGGCACCTGCTCCAGCGACAAGCCCTTCTTCTTCTCCGTCGGAGCCACGGACGGCGACTACAAGGTTACGGTCGTGCTGGGCGGCGACAAAGCCTCCACCACCACCGTGCGCGCCGAATCGCGCCGCCTGCTCATCTTCGAGAGGCCCGTCGCCGCCGGCGCCTCGGACACCGAGACCTTCGTCACCAACGTCCGCACCCCCACCATCGCCGGGCTGAATATGCAGGTAAAGCTGAAGCCCCGCGAGATCGGCGCGCTCGACTGGGACAACAAGCTCACGCTCGAATTTAACGGCGAGCACCCCAGCGTGCGCTCCATCACGATCGAGCCGGTCAGCAATGTGCCCACCGTCTACATCGCCGGCGACTCCACCGTCGTCGACCAGGATAAGGAGCCGTGGGCCGCGTGGGGCCAGATGCTGCCCGTCTTCATGACCGACAAGATCTGCATCGCCAACGAAGCCGAATCTGGCGAGACCATCAAGAGCTTCGTCGGCGAGCGCCGCTACGCCAAAGTCATGTCCACCATCCGCAAGGGCGACTACCTGATGGTGCAGTTCGCGCACAACGACCAGAAACCCGGCGCCGTCCCGCTGCCCGAATACAAAGACACGATGAAGAAGTTCATCGCCGACTCCAAGGCTCGCGGCGTCACCGTCATCCTGGTCACCGCCATGAATCGCCGCCGCTTCGACTCCGACGGCAAGATCGTCAACACGCTGGCCGACTACCCGCAGACCACGAGCGATGTCGCCCAGGAAGAGCACGTTGCGCTGATCGACCTGAACGCCATGAGCAAGACGCTCTTCGAGGCCATGGGGCCGGACGGCACCCTGAAAGCCTTCGTGCACTTTCCCGCGAACTCGTTCCCCGGCCAGCCTGCCGCGCTCGCCGACGACACGCACTTCAATCCCTACGGCGCGTACGAGCTCGCGCAGTGCATCGTCAAGGGCATTCGCGAGCAGCAACTGCCGCTCGAACCCTACCTGCGCAAGGGCATTCCGGCCTACGATCCCGCTCATCCGGACGCGGTCGCGGACTTCCACCTGCCCGCCAGTCCGGAGATTTCTACCGACAAGCCGTACGGAAACTGAAGTGCGGGATGGCGTATGTCGATGAATAATGGCATGATGCGTATGGCCATGAAAATCGACAACAGCGTGACGTTCGTTCGCAGCAGCAAGCCGGTCGAGACGACGGTGGGCTCCGAAGTGGTGTTGATGACTCTCGAGTCGGGCGAGTGCCTGGGTCTGGGCGAAACCGGCTCGGACGTCTGGCGGCTGCTCGGGCAACCGACACGGCTCGAACCCGTGGTGCAGGCGCTCGAAGAGAAGTACAACGCGCCGCCCGGCGTCATCGAGCAGGATGTGGTGGAGTTGCTCGAAGAGATGCTCCAGCGCCAGCTCATCGAAGTGCAGTAGATCCTGCCGTGGCCCCATTCATCGCGAATTATGCGATGAGTGGGTTCAGCAAAGTCTCGCCGAGCAAATCCAGCACCTCATCCATCCGCTCAAATCCCCAGGGCACCACCAGCCGATAGCCCTTTGCGTTCTCCAGAGCCTTCGCGCACTGCAAAAAACTCCGCGCATCGCCGCGATTCAGGTGAGGAATATAACCCACATAGGTCAGTTCCATCATGGCCGCGATCGTCTCCGACGCGGCCAGCAGTTCCAGCCGAGCCGCCTCGCCCTTCTTCAACAGAACTACATTCGCCAGCGTAAGCCGCTGTGGCTTGTCGGTTTCGAGATAAACCCGGTACTTATCATCCGCGCTGAAGACGCGGTTGCGCTCCTCGGGCGTCTCGCCGAGATGCTCGAGGCTCTTGCGCCACAGCTTCAGCCATCCGGCCACGGGCACCACGCTCGAGCTCTCTTCGATCACACAGATATCGTCCGACACGACCTGGTATCCGCGCTCCTGCAGGCATGCGGCCAGCGTCGATTTACCCGCGCCGCTGTTGCCCAAAAAGGCGGTTACGCGGCCCTCGGTCTCCACCGCGCTGGCGTGCAGCGGCAGCAGCCCGTTCTGGTGGCAGAGCGCGCCGAAGACCGAACCGAGCAGGAATGTCGATACGTCGGCGGCGGGCGCGCCGGGCGAAACTTCCGCCCGCACTTCGTTGCCGTTGGCGACGTAGAAGCGCGCGATTCCAGGCACGTTCAGCAGGTACTCAGCCGGAGTCACGCGGCAAAAGGCGCCGAACGAAGCCGCTCCCGAGATGTCGGCGGGAACGCCGCCGGCGCGAATGCTGACCACGATGCTGCCGGTGCCGCCGGTGCCGCGAAGCTCCGGAATATCGATCTCGGAGTCGAATGCGAAAGGCCCGAAGTGAAAGCGGAAGGGCGAACCTGCGAGGCTTGCAGCCGGTACGGTACCGATCAGGGACATTTCTTCCTTTACCGCTTGTCAGTTGCGCTTGCACTATAGTAACGTTCCGGAGGGCGACGCTTGTGCGGCGAATCACACTTCGAATCAGCGCAGACCGTTGAGCGAGCGCGTCGATGGCGATTTTCTGCCTGCTTGCAAAAGAGTTATTGTCGAAAGCCACCTCAGCACTGTATACTCCGTGTAGAGGGTCATGTGTGCCTGCTCCCGGGTTCCGCGACTCTCATAGATTTCTCATGTACGAACTGCATCCCACGGAGGATACACCTTGAAGACGCTCATCAATTGGACCAAGCCCAGCATCGCTGTAACCCCCCTCAACCAGGCAGCTCACTACGCGGTCGCCAACACCGACAGCACCGGTGGACTGGCCCGCTCGTAGTTCGTCGGCATCCTTGCTGGCAGGTTGCATGATCTACGGCCTGCGCTCTAATTAGACTAAGAAATGCTCTGCACCCAAGCTCCGCGTTCGTCCGGAGCTTTGGTAGCAGACGCATATCGTCCTGTAGTCTATGGTTCTCCGCGCTGAGGAACTCACTTTGGTGCGGATTCAGTCTCCGCGCTTGCGGCCAGCCACAACTCAATGTCCGCAATCAGCGTAGTCTGGAGTCAGGCAAGCGAACCGTCAGCCGCAGTGATGGTCGCCAGCATGCTCGACGCCCAGGCTATGTACGGCGGGTTTCGCCGTTTCACGTGGCATAGCGACATCCCATCCAGCACCCAGCCTGGCGACCAGATCGCGCTAGGCGGGAACCTGATGCATCTGCTGCCCGAGGATACCCTCGACCGGCAGCCCTTGTGGAATTCTGACCGCTCCGCCTGCCTCGTCGCCGAGGTGCGGCTGGACAATCGCGCCGAACTGGCTCGGAATTTGCGGCTCACCCACTCTGAAGAACTGGCCGACTCCACCATCTTGATGGCCGCCTGGGAACGCTGGGGCGAGAGCCTGCTGGACCATATCATCGGCGGCTTTGCCTTCGCGGTCTGGACGCCGGCGCGGCGGACCCTCTTTGCCGCGCGCGACCACGCCGGCGAGCGTCCGCTCTTCTACCATCGCGGTAAGGACTTCTTCGCACTCGCCTCCATGCCCAAGGGCCTGCTGGCCCTGCCCGGTGTCTTCCGCGGCATGGACGAGGCGCGCATGGCCGATAACCTCGCGAACCTGCACCCCGACTGGCAGCGCAGCTGCTTTGAAGGCATCGCGCGGGTGCCGCTCGGCCACCTGCTGCGCGTCACGCCGCAAAGCTTCGAGTGCCGCCCTTACTGGCACCCGGCGGACGCAAAGCCCACTCGATTTAAGCGCGACGAAGAGTATGTGGAGGCGCTGCTTGAGATACTGGACCAAGCTGTGCTGACCCGGCTGCGCTCGCCAAAGGGAATCGCCGCGCAGCTCAGCGCCGGGCTCGACAGCTCTTCCGTCGCCGCCACCGCCGCTCGTCTGCTGGCGCATGAGGGCCGTCGCCTGACTGCCTTCACCTCGGTGCCGCGCCCGCAGTTCCACGGTCGTGGCCTGCCTGGGAAGCTTCACTCGGAGGGTCCCGGAGCCGCCGATGTCGCTGCCATGTATTCGAACATCGACCACGTGCCGATCGACTCGGAGGGCATGGACCTGCTGGCGGACATGAAGGCGTGGACGGATGCGATAGACGAACCTGCGCAAAATTGTGTGAATTTGCTGTGGATTTCCGCCATCATGGCGGAGGCAAAACGCCGCGGGGCCGGTGTCATGCTGCAGGGCACCCTGGGCAACGCCACCGTCAGCGCCGACGGCTATGAGGCGCTGACAGCTTACTTCCGCAGCGGGCGCTGGTTCAGGATGTTCGAATTCGCCAACAATATGCGCAACCGCGGCGAGTTCTCGTTCAAGGCGTCGGCCGTGCTCGCAACCGACGGCATCATGCCGAAGTGGATGAAGCTGCTGATCAAGCCGGGCGCGCGCGGCCTGACGCTCGACTACACCCCCGCGCACCCCCGCATCTCGGGCCGATACAAGGTCTATGAGCGCGCCTTCGAGCTTCGCAATGGCGATCTGCCCAGCATCCAGCGGCAGCGCGCGCTCTTCTTCGAGCGTTTCGACTTTGCCTGCATCAACGCCGCGATCAGCGCGCGCTACGGCCTGGACCACCGCGATCCACTTGGCGATAAGCGCATCTTCGATTTCTGCTACTCGCTGCCGATCGAGCAGTACGCGGCCGGCGGGCAGTCGCGCTCGCTAATCCGCCGCGCCATGAAGGGCCGCCTGCCCGAAGCGACGCTCGCCCGCACCAAGCGCGGCCAGCAAGGCGCGGACTGGTACCTGACCGTGGAGGAGGCGCTGCCCTCGTTCCGGCAGGAGCTTTCCCTGATCGAAAAGTCACCCGTCGCCCAGCATTTTCTCGACGTCGAGCGGCTGAAGAAGCTCGCCGACACGTGGCCGGAGAGCGGACACGAAACCGGCCGCGTGACCGATTCCTGGAACTACGCGCTGACGCGTGGAGTCGCCGTGGGATACTTTCTGCGCACCCACGATCCGGCCTCGCCTGACTCTGAACTCTCCACTCACGACTCATCACTTACAGACACAAGCCCTTGAGCCTGTCCCGCCTCGACCGAGGCGCGCACTTCCTCCCAGCTTCCGCTTCGCGTCACTCTTCCGCCTTCCAGCAGATACACGCGATCCGCAATACACACCGTCGACGGCCGATGCGAGATCAGGATCGTCGTGACGCCGAGGCCGCGCACCACGTTCAGGATGTTTGCCTCATTCTCGAGGTCGAGCGAGTTGGTCGCCTCATCCAGAATCAGCAGGCTCGGCTTCAGCAGCAGCGCCCGCGCCAGCGCGATGCGCTGCCGCTGTCCGTGCGACAACATGACGCCGCGATCGCCCACAATCGTCTCCTGCCGGTGCGGAAGGGAAAAGACAAACTGCGCGCTGGCGGCTGTGATGGCCTCCGCGAGCTGCTCCTCGGTCGCCGATGGCTTGGCCCACAGCAGGTTAGCGCGGATGGTGTCGTGAAACAGCAGCGTGTCCTGGCTGACATAGGCGATGCGCCTCCGCCACGATCTCGCGTTGGTTCGGGTGATGGCGACGCCGTCCGACTCGACCCAGCCTGAATCCGGCAGCAGCAGCCCCATCACCAGGTCGGCGACGGTGCTTTTGCCGGCGCCCGAAAGTCCGGCGACGGCCGTGATGCTGCCCACCGGAAATGCCAGGTCGATTCCATCCAGCACCGGCGGCGCGCCCGCAACGTAGCCGAAGCTCACGTTGCGCAGCACCATTTCCCGGTGCAGCTCCGGCGCGGGTGCGTCGCTGTCGCCGGCCTCGGAGTGCTCGGCGCACTCGGCCAGAAACTCCTGGATGTGGGTCCAGGCCGGCAGGTCGGCGAAGATCTCGTTCGCCTTGCTCTGCACGGTGTTGACGCGCGGCGTGGCGCGCACGAAGGCAAACAGAAACACCAGCAGAGCCGGCGCGCTGAGGTGCAGCGTGTTCAGCCCAATCAGGATGAGCGCGCAGAGCAGCGCCAGCGAAACCATCTGGAAGCGACGCGACGACGCGACATTGAGCCACTGATTTTCGATCTGCTCCGCGATAAGCTGGTCGTAGCGGCCGACGAACAGATTCTGTTCGGCATCCTGCGCGCCGTAGGCCTTCACCACCTTCAGATTCTGCAGCCGTTCCGCGGAAGACTCGAAGACCTCCCGCATGCGAACCGAAATCTCGATGCCGGAGCGATAAATACTCCGGCCCGAGCGGCGCTGCCACGGAACCAGGAGTCCAAAGCAAACCAGCACCGCAAGCGTCAGCAGCGGCGCGTAGAAGCAGGCGAGGCCGAGCATCAGCAGGCCGACCATCGCGTTCGAAATCAGCGCGAGCAGGTTGCTTGTCACGGTGCTGACGCGGCCGAGTTCCGCGCTGAGCAGGTGGGTTATGTCGGACGACTTGCGCCGCGTCAGGAAGCTCCAGTCGGCGTGCAGCACCGCGTGGTAGATCTCAGCGGCCACGTTGCGGCGCAGCGGCAGCACGATGCTGACCGTAAGCGTCGTCAGCATGCCGTTCAACTGTGTCAGCATGCCGACGCTGACCAGCACCACAACGAGGATCGCGCCCAGCCACGCCCCGCGCGGGATGTGGCTGACGGTCAGCAGATGGAAGAGCAGCCGCGTGCGCGGGCCGGCATTCGCGGTCGAGGCAGGATGCGCCGGATCGCCCAGCAGCGCGATCAGCGGGAAGACCATCACCAGGCTGATGCCCTCCGTAAGCGAAAGCAGCATGGAGAGCGCGATGGCCGCAACCACCTGCCAGCGCGCCGAGCGCCAGATGAGCCTCGCAAAACTGCGATAGGAACTCAAGAATCTCCTTAGTACACAGCGAGCGTGCTGTACTGCGCCGCGACCTCTCCGCCGATCACGATCTCGCCGCCGGCTTCGAGCCACGTATGCGTGACCAGCTTACCGTCTTCACGCGCAACGCCATAATGCAGCCGGCTCTCGATTCCCTTCCGCCGCAGCAGCGCACTCGCGGCAAGGCACTGCGGGAAGCACACAAACCTCACGGGCGAGTAGCGGGCCGTCACCAGAACGGCGTGGCGAACGCGCTGGCGGTACTCGCTCGCGGAGTTCGGTTTGCTCGTCGTAGCAACTGGACGCTGCTTCCAGGCGATGATGCGGCTGACCGGAACCGTCCTGAGCGCGATCTTGGCCGCCAGCATCAGCCAGAATGCGCGGACCAGCAGCGCCAGGCCGCCCGGTCCGATCTCGCGCGACCTCTGCAGCAGGCTGCGCACTCGCCGCCAGCGCCGGCTAAACATCCAACCCGCCGTTTTCGGGCGTAGTCATATTGGGACAGATCCTGTCAGGACAAGGCGCGGTCCTCTCGGGCGATGGGTGTACGGAGTCATCTTCTGCATATAATTGGGGTTCCATCGAGTTGCGCGGTCTCCTGGCCTGATTACGGTCATTTTATCGCTGCATAAGGGAAATGCCTGTCATGCTCACATTCCGCGATTTTCCGGCTCATGTGCGGTTGCTGCTCTTGACCGCGCGGTCGCGCCTGCGTCCGGATGAGGTCGAGCAGATTCGCGCGCTGTCCGGACTGGACATGGACTGGCCGGGGTTTCTGGCAGTGACACAGCATCATCGCGTCAGCCCGCTGGTCTTCGAGACGCTCGACCGGGTTCGCCCTGCTGGCCTGCCCGGCTTCGTCCGCGACGAACTGCAGCGCCGGGCGCGCGTGAACGCGTTTCAGGCTCTGCGCTCGGTCGGGGAGGTCAAGCGCATCGCGGAGAAGTTCACCGCGGCCGGCCTGGAGTTCGCCGTGCTCAAGGGGGTGCCGCTCTCGCAGTATCTCTTCGGCAATCCCAACACGCGCCACATCGGCGACATCGACCTGCTCACCGCTCCGACCCGGCTGGCCGAGCAGACCGCGCTGCTGGCCGAGGCGGGGTATGCGCGGATCAACCCCAAAAGCCGCCTGACGCCGCTGCGCATCGCCTCCTACGTCACTTTCTGGAAGGATTTCACCTTCGCGAATCGCGAGTCGCGGTTCGAGCTCGATCTGCACTGGAGGCTCTTCAACAATCGCTTCCACGCCGCCAACCGCATCGTCGCGGAACCGAAGTTCACCTCCATCACCGCGTTTGGCGTGCCGATGCGCGTCTTCTGCCCGGAAGACCAGTTCCTGTACATCGCGGCGCACGGCGTGCTGGACGCGTGGACTTACCTGAAGAGTCTGGCCGATGTCGCCGCGTTCCTGCGGCTGCTTACGCCGGAGGAGCTCGACCACGCCCTCGTGCGCGCGCAGCAGCTTGGGCTGCTGGCGCAGATCAGCGGCGCCATCCACCTGGCCAACGACTGGATGGGCACGGCCATCGCCAGCCCGCGGCTGCTGAGCGCGGACGAACGCATCGCGCGGCACATCCGCGAGCGCACCACGACGATGCTGCTGCGGCAGAACTTTCAGCCCGAGCGCAGCTACGCCAGTCCGGCGCAATGGCTCCGGCTGGAGATCGAGCTGGTGCCCGGATTGCGGTCGCTGGCCGAAATTGCGCGACGCTTTGTTTGGCGCCCAAGGGTGTGGTCTGTGGTCGATCTGCCGGACCGCATGTTCTGGTTCTACCCGATTCTGGGGCTGCTGCTGCTGCCAAGGCACCACTCGGTCGAAGATTAGCCGAGTTCGGAAGAGCAATGTCTCGAGCTTTAAGCTTGAAGCTGTCCAGCTTATAGCTCTGGATTCATGCCTTTCCGATCACTTCGCCGCTTCGTTCAGAGGCTCAGACTGCGCTGCTTCATATGCGCTGACGATACGCCAGCCCGTCCGGCTACCTGGTCGTCGTGAATTCAAAGATCGTCGAAGTGCTATAAGTATGTCCCGGCAGCAGCGTCGTCGACGGCCACTCCGGGTGGTTGGGCGAGTCCGGATAGTGCTGCGTCTCCAGGCACAGGCCCGCATGTTTGGTGTAGAGCCCTCCGTCGCGGCCCTTGAACGTCCCCGGAATCGAGTTGCCGGAGTAGAACTGCACACCGGGCTCCTGCGTGTAGACGTTCAGGACGCGCCCGCTGCCGGGATCGGTCAGCACGACCTCAGGTTTTTGCAGACCGACGGACTGCCTGAAGACCCAGTTGTGGTCGTAGCCGCCGCCGAGTTTCAACTGATCGTTGGCAGCATTAATACGCGCCCCGACGGTCATAGGCTTCTGGAAGTCGAAGGGCGTGCCCGCGACCGGCGCCAGCTGCCCCAGCGGGATCAGCCCGGCATCGACCGGCGTGTAGCGATCGGCGGCGATCATCAGCGTGTGGCCCAGGATGTCGCCCTTGCCCGCCAGATTGAAGTAGCTGTGCTGGGTCAGGTTGACGACGGTCGGCTTGTCGGTGGTGGCCGTGTAGTCCATGCGCAGCTTGTCGCCTTCGAGCGTGTACTTCACATGCGCCGTCAGCGTGCCGGGAAATCCCATATCGCCGTCCTTCGAGACCAGCGTCATCTCGACGCCGTTCGGCAGCTGCCTGCCGGTCCAGTTCTTACGGTCGAAACCGGTTTTGCCGCCGTGCAGCGTGTTGCCGTTATTGTTCAGATCCAGCTGCACCTTCTTGCCGTCCAGCGTGAACCGGCCTTTGCCGATGCGATTGCCGTAACGCCCAACTACGGAGCCGACATAGGTCTTGTCGTCCGCGAGGTAGCCCGCCAGCGAGTCGTAGCCGAGCACGACATCGGCGACGTTGCCGCGGGTATCCGGCGCCTTCACCGAGATGATATGCGCGCCGAAGGTGATGATCCGGACGGTCAGGGTCTTGTCGGTCAGGGTGTAGACATCAGCCTGCGCGCCATCGGGCAGCTTGCCGTAGGCAGCTTTGCTGACGGTGGTTTGGGCACTGGCGGTTGCGGCGAGTAGCAGGGCTGCGGCGAGGTGCAAGGACTTCATGGATTCTCCGAAGAACAGACGTTTGGCGTTGTCCATCCTACTACGCGGAGGTCTATGGAGCGATCAGTTCGGCCGTATCGCCAATCTTCGGCGGGAAGTCGCCCGCAAAGGAACCCGTGGCGATCCCGCCCTGAACGCTCGCGATGTTGACCCGGCCGATCTCCTCATCATGCAGATTATGCAGCGTATAGGTCGTCGGATTCTTGGTCAGCCTCCACGCATGCAACGCCACCTGGTCGCCCTCCTTCAGCGCCGAACCCCTCGGCAGCCTGATGCTTACCGTGGCGCCGTTTACCCCGGCAACGACTCCGGCCGAACCCTGCGTCCCCGGTGGCGGACCGTTGTGCTCCAGCGGATAAAGCAGCGCGTCGATGGGAGCCGTGAAGGCGCGCATCTGATCCCTGGGATCGCTCGCCTGTTTCGCCGTAACCGACAGCCGCCTACAGGCGTTGCCATTAGCCGCGGCGTTAGGGTCGAGACCTGGCGGGCACAGCACGGACACCAGCCGCAACAGCAGTTGTCCCGTGCAGGTGTCGACGATACCGGCGCTCAGCTCGTATGTCTTCGGCGGAGGAAAGTCGGGATCGGAGCCGGGCGGAGGATCTACCGGTTTGAACGTCCCGGCGAGCACGGCATCCGCGCCGATCTCGCGTCCCACGCGCGCCGCGCCGGCGAAATCCGAGCGATAGAGCCGGGTGCGGTCGCCGCGCATCATGGCGAACTCGTTCAGCGCGTCGAGGCCGGAGTAGACCAGGTCCGCGACCGCCGTTCCCGACCCTCCGCCGGTGGTGCCGATGTCGTGCGACTCCTCGCGCTCGGTGGGATAGCGGAAATCGAGGATGGCCAGCCTGAGCGGCTGCAAGGGCCACTCCGCGCTCGACCGATTGCACTCCTCCGCCGGCATCTCGCGCGCAATCTCGCGCGCGGCCGCGACCCTGGGCATCGCGGCGTCGCCTCCGCCCAGCGGCACATCGATGACGGAGGCGGACTTCGCTGCCGTGGAGCCTCCGAGTTCGACTGTTCTGGTCGTGGCACCCGATGCCTTGGAGTCGCTCGTGGCTCCGAGCGCTACCGAGTTCGACGCGCCCGGAACCTTCGGGGTCGAAGCGCCGCCGCTGGGCATGGTCACACCGCTGGGCGCTGGCCCGTTAGGAGTTTTGACGCTGCCGCCGCGAACGGTCGCGCTGGTCGGCGTCGCGGGTTTTGCCGGCGACGGCACCGAAGGCGCGACGCGGATGGCGACCGGCGCGGGAACCTCGCGATGATCGCCGTTGGGCGGACCGGGGTTGGGGATCGATGCATCGAGCAGGACCAGGCGGCGCAGCATCCACTCCGCATTCGCTGTCGGCCCCGGGGAATAGATGACCTCGACCGTATCGCCCACGCGAACGGCATCGGCGCGGGTGTTCCGCGAGAGCGCGAAGCTGTGCTGCACGGTGCGCTTCTTCTGCGTGTCGAACATCTGAATCTGCACCGTGCGCTCGCCCAGCGTAACCACGGTGCCGAACTCAAAGTAAGAAGGCCCTGCCGGAGTCTGGGCCAGAGCGCTGCCGAGCGTGAGCGCGAGGATGCGGATCGCCATCCGGAACGCCGTCGCTTGGGTACGCAGCAGGATCAAGTTGCCCATTCAGCCCGCGTCGGCATCGATACCCCGGCGGCACGGCTCGATTTTACAGGAGGCCAGGACAGCCGCAACTTTGGTCGCGATGAACCGAACCGATTCTCGTGTATTTTAGACAAGCACAACAACGGTTGCGAATACGACTTTCGGAGCACGGATGCGAGTTGTCGCGGGTGTCGATTTTGGAACTCTGAGCACGCGGGTGACGCTGCTCGACAGCGAGTGCGGACGCCTGGGCACGGCCTCGGCGGGATACGCGCTGAAGCGCAGGCGTGAAGACCCCGATTTCGCCACGCAGTCCCACGACGAGCAGATGGCCGCGCTGGTGAAGGCGATGCGCGAAGTCCTCGCGCAGACCGGCATCGCCGGCGCTCAGGTGGAAGCGCTCGCGCTCGACACGACCGGATCGAGCGTCATCCCGGTCGACGCGGCCATGCAGCCGCTGGACGACTACTACCTGTGGTGCGACCATCGCGCGCTGCATGAGGCCAAGGAGATCACCGGGCTGGCCCATGCGCGCGGCCTCGAAGCCATCGCCTGGTGCGGCGGCGTCTACTCCCACGAATGGGGCTTTGCCAAGCTGCTGCACTGGCTGCGCAACAATTCCGGCAAGCGCGACAAGTTCGCCTCCGCCTTCGAGCATTGCGATATGGTCGCGGCCACGCTGTGCGGAGTCACCGCGCCCGCGCAGGCGAAACGCAGCGTCTGCGCCCTCGGCCACAAGTGGCTGTGGAATCCGAAGTGGGGTGGATTTCCGCCGCAGGAGTTTCTGTCCGAGCTCGACCCGCTCTTCGACGGCGTGCGCGAGAAGCTCGCCTGCGAGGTGCTCACCAGCGACAATCTCGCCGGGCATCTGGCGCCGGAGTGGGCTGAGAAACTCGGCCTGCGCGCCGGCATCCCGATTCCGGTCGGCGCCTTCGACGCGCACTGGGATGCGATCGGCGCGGGCTGCCGCGAAGGCGACGTGGTCACCGTCGTCGGCACCTCGACCTGCATCATCGCGATGCGGCGTCCCACTCCAGATACGGGGCCCACGCTGATCCCCGGCGTATGCGGCGTCGTGCCGGGCAGCGTGCATCCGGCCTTCACCGGAGTCGAGGCCGGGCTATCGGCGGTGGGCGACATCTTCGAGGCGATTGCGCGGCGCGCCGGCACGGATGTCAGGACGCTCTCGCAAGGTCTTGAAGCCTATAAGCCGGGCCAGACCGGACTGCTGCGCCTGAGCTGGGATAACGGCGACCGAACCATCCTGGTGAAGAGCGAACTCGGCGGCATCACGCTGGGCTGGAACCTGCTGCACACCGCGCAGGACGAGCTCTTCGCCGCCCTCGAAGGGACCGCCTTCCACACCCGCATCGTGCTCGACCGCATGGCCGAGTACGGCGTCCCCATCGCGCGCGTCATCAACGCCGGCGGCATCCCACAGAACAACTCCATGCTCAACCAGATCTACGCCGACGTGCTGAACAAGGCCGTCCTGGTGCCGGATTCCATCCCAACCAGCATCGGTTCGGGCATCTTCGCGCAACTCGCCGCGGGCATCTTCCCCAGCATCGAAGCCGCCCAGCAGCAGATGTGTCCGGGGCACAAAACCTACCTGCCCAGGCCGGGGGGCGCGGCGATCTACGAGCAGCTGTACCAGCTCTATCGCAAAATTTATTTTGCATTCGGCGATGAACAAAACCAGCCCACCCAACTTGCAGGTATTCTTCAGAAGCTGCGCGAGATCGCCGCAGAAGTGCGCTCCATGCAATCTTTGTCTTTCATGCCCTAGGGATATTTGTTGTCATCCCGCAGGGATCTGCTTTTGTCTTCGCTGTGCCATCGCAATCAACGCTTAGCAATGCATCCCTACCGCACGAGAGAACATGACATCCTTAGCCTTTGTCTTCGCCGCCCAGCTGACGCATCTCGCCCCGGTCGACATTCTCATTCTGGCGCTGTATTTCGTGCTGGTGATCTTCATCGGCTTCTACGTCAAGGGCTCGACCAACACGTCGGAAGAGTTCTTCCTCGCCGGCCGCGAGATGTCGGCCTGGATCGCCGGCCTGAGCTTCGTCTCCGCCAACCTCGGCTCGCTCGAGTTGATGGGCTGGGCCGGCGCGGCCTACCAATACGGCATCCTCGCCACGCACTGGTACTGGATCGGCGCCATCCCAGCCATGCTCTTCCTCGGCATCGTGATGATGCCCTTCTACTACATCTCTAAAACGCACTCCGTGCCGGGCTACCTGCATCTGCGCTTCGGCGAAGGCGCCCGCGCCATCTCCGCCGTCAGCTTCGCGGTCATGACCATCCTCATGTCCGGCGTGAACATGTACGCCATGGCCGTGGTCATGCAGACCGTGCTGGGCTGGAATATCACGTTCTCCATCTGGGTGGGCGCGGGCACGGTGGCGCTGTATGTCATGCTGGGTGGGCTGCGCTCGGCCATCATCAACGAGGTGCTGCAGTTCGTGCTCATCTGGGCCGGCGCGGCGATGATCCCCGTGCTTGGATTGATCGAGGCGGGCGGCTGGGACAATCTGAAGCGTAACATCGCCACCAACATCGGCAACGCCAACTACACGCACCTGTGGACCACGCTCGGCCACTTCAAAGACAATCCCATGGGCGTGCATTGGACCGGCATCGTCTTCGGCCTCGGCTTCGTGGTCAGCTTCGGCTACTGGACCACCGACTTCCTGGTCGTCCAGCGTGTGCTCTCGGCCAACAACCTGCGCGCGGCCAAGATGGCTCCGGTGATCGGCGCGGCCTTCAAGATGGCGGTACCGCTGATCGTCATCGTGCCGGGCCTGATCGCGCTGGGCCTGCATAACGCCGACGGCAGCATGATGTATCACCTGGTGCCCACCGACGTCGCCGCCCGCACCGGCGAGCACAGCTACGACCAGGTGCTTCCGCTGATGCTGATCCGCTACTGCGGACCGGGCCTGCTCGGCCTGGGAATCACCGCGCTGGTCGCGGGTTTCATGTCTGGCATGGCGGGCAACGTCAGCGCCTTCTCGACCGTCTGGACCTACGACATCTACGGCGCGTTCATGAACAAGAAGGCGTCGGACTCGCACTACGTCGCGATGGGCCGCTGGTCGACCGTGGTCGGCATGCTGGTGTCGATCATGTCCGCATACCTGCTGGTCCACGCCACCGGCATCATGGACTACGTGCAGGCGCTGTTCAGCTTCTTTATCGCGCCGCTCTTCGGCACGGTGGTGCTGGGCATGCTGTGGAAACGGGCCACCCGCGCGGGCGGCTTCTGGGGCCTCGCGGCCGGGACCGCCTCGTCCATCGCCATGTTCGTCTGGGTGCACAACGCGCCGTCGGCGCTGCGCTACGTCGCCATGAGCCCCGACGCGCAGCCCATGGCCGAGAACCTCTACCGCGCGCTCTGGAGCTGGATCATCTGCGTCGTCGTCACGGTGCTGGTCAGCATGATGGGCAAGCCGATGCCGGAGACGGAACTCGCCAACCTCGTCTACGGCGTAACGCCCATGCCGGACGACGGCTCGGTCGGGCTGTTTCAAAAGCCCATCTTCTGGGCCGTCATCGTCATCACCGTCTTCTTCATCTTGAATCTAATATTCTTCTAGCAGCAGGAGGTCTTTATGGACGAGACACAGGATCCAAAGCCGCACGTACACGTCGAACCGCACGTACCGCGTGGCGAGTCGCTTTCCATCTGGTTCTTCTGCGGCATTCTGACGCTGGGCTACGGCATCGTGCTGCTCGGCCAGGCCATGCTCGAGCACTTCCATCTCTTCGGCCAGCAGGAACCGGCGACGGTGCTTGCTAACCTGCATCCGACCTTCTGGTGGGGTGCGTGTCTCTTCCTCTTTGGGCTGTTTTACACCTTGAAATTCCGCCCGGGCAAGGGATAGTCGATGCTGCTGCAAACCCTGCGCGAAGAAGTCCTCGAAGCCAACCTGGAGCTCGTCAGGCGGGGCCTCGTCCTCTACACCTTCGGCAACGCCTCGGGCGTCGATCGCCAGCAGGGCCTGGTCGTCATCAAGCCATCCGGCGTCGACTACGACGACCTGAAGCCCGAGCATATGGTCGTCACGGACATGTACGGCAAGACCGTCGAAGGCGATCTGCGTCCGTCATCCGACCTCGACACCCACACCCTGCTCTATCGCGAGTTCCCCACCATCGGCGCGGTGGTCCACACGCACTCGGAGTTCGCCACCAGCTTTGCGCAGGCCGGCATCGGCATTCCAGCGTTCGGCACCACGCACGCGGACTACTTCTACGGCGCTGTCCCGGTAACGGCGGTGCTGACCGACGAGGCCATCGGGGGACGCTACGTGCATGAGACCGGCCTCGCCATTGTGGAGCGCTTTGCGGCGAGAGACGGCCAGCCCGCCATCGATCCGCTGGCCGTACCCGCCTGTCTCGTCAACGGCCACGCGCCCTTTGTTTGGGGCCGCACCCCGCACGACGCTGCCCACAACGCCGTCGTGCTGGAGGCGGTCGCGCGCATGGCCTATCGCACCCTGGCGCTCGAAGCCAACGCGCTCGGCGTTTCGCAGGCGCTGCTCGACCGTCACTACTTCCGCAAGCATGGCAAAGACGCGACCTACGGCCAGAAGTAGGGCGGTGGTGAGCTCAACACAGGGGCCTGGCTACAGCGATACTGCTACGCGGCGGCAGACGGAGCGCTGACTGGAGCCTGGGCATCGGTGGTGGCGTGCTCGGGAATGGCTCCGGCGGCTTTGAGGTTGCGCTCAGTGACGGCGGCTTCAATCTCCGAGTTGATCTCGGCGCCGAGCAGCAGCATGAGGCCGGTCACATAGAACCACGTGAGCAGGATGATGACCGCGCCGAGCGATCCGTAGGTGACCGTGTAGGTGTTGGAGTAGGAAAGATAGACGCGCAGGGCCACGGAGGCAATGATCCAGCAGGCTATTGCGATTGCGCCGCCAGGGGTAAGCCAGCGCCAGTGCTTTACCTTGACGTCCGGCGCGTAGTAGTAGATGACCGCGA
The DNA here is from genome assembly GCA_964245315.1 of uncultured Acidobacteriaceae bacterium. Taxonomy (GTDB): domain Bacteria; phylum Acidobacteriota; class Terriglobia; order Terriglobales; family Acidobacteriaceae; genus Edaphobacter. Next base: position 23,214 of record CAXTMK010000036.1, read on the forward strand.
AGAGCAGGATGAGCAGCGCGGCGGCGACGATATCGAAGACGATGTGCGTGGCCACGGCGAGGCCGAAGGCGATGCGGGCGTAGTGCAGATGCTCGCGGATGAGGTGGGCGAAGTAGGTGCCCACCAGAAGGCTGCCGAGGATGGAGGTGACGATCAGCGAGAGCAGGACGGTGACCAGCATGGCGGAGCCGCGCACCTTCCAGTAGGGACGGGTCTCCTTGACCTTGTAGACGGTGTTCAGGGTGTCCTGTATAGCGGTAAAGCCGACCGAGGCGGACCAGACGGCGGCGGCGATGCCGAGCACGATCTTGCCGCCGGAGGCGTGCAGGGTGGTCTGGTTGAAGGTGTCGAGGACGATCTTGAGGGCGTCCGGCGGAACGACTAACGACAGATAGTTGAGCATTTTGACGTACAGCTCGCTGGCCGAACGGGCGACCAGGCCGACGATGGCGGCGACGGAGACGAGCGTCGGAAAGAGCGCAAAGAGGAAGTAGTATCCGAGTTCGGCGGCGCGGGAGAGCAGGTTGTCCTCGTTGAAGGAGTGAAAGGTGCGCTTGATGATGGTGAGCGCAGATGTGCCCTGAAAGTCCCACAGATTGTGCAGCGGTGAGCCGGCGACGACGTTCCAGATATGCTGGCGGTGCGGGTCGACGTGGCCCACGGTGTGATCGTGCGGGTCGGCGACTGGAGCGGCTGCATTTGTGGACGGAGATTCATTCAGATTTTGCGGAGCGGTGGTCAAATTGGGCATGGCGTGACTCGCTGGCAGTTGGTTGGTTGTGTGCATCAGACTGGAAGCAGACAGCTACGCAAATGTGCACACGGGAGGATAGATGCTAAATCCGCGGGTTGTGGTTCCAGCGGACGGTTCGTGCATCCACTGACTATGAGGAAGATTCCGATGAAGCGTCCGTTTGCCGTGGTGAAGCTGCAGCAGGGCGCGCGCCTGGTGTGGGAGAGCCACCAGGAGCCGATGCACGGAACGGCGGGGCAGCCGGTTGCCGTGGCGCCGGGAGAGCTGGGAGTGATGTTTCTGGGGCACTCGTCGTTTTTGTTGCAGATGCAGGATGCGAACGTCCTGGTCGACCCGGTATTTGCGACGCGGCTGATTGTGCTGCGCAGGCAGCGGCGGCCGGGGGTAAAGGTGGAGGATCTGCCGGCGATCGACCTGGTCCTGCTGACGCACGCGCACATGGATCACCTGAACCGGCCCACGCTGCGGCGCGTCGTCCGCGCCACGCGGCGGCGGACCGGCAAAGCACCGATCGTCGTGGTGCCGGCGGGGGTAGAGGATCTGGTGAGCGATCTCGGCTTCAGCGAGGTCCGCACCATGAAGTGGTGGCAGTGCGCGAAGGTTGCCGGACTGGAGATTACCTTTACCCCGGCCAAACACTGGGGCGCGCGTATGTTTTCCGATACGCATCGGCAGTTCGGCGGGTACGTGCTGGTTGATGGAGCCGGGCACCGCGTATATCACTCAGGCGACACGGCTTATTTTGATGGCTTCAAAGAAATCGGCCGCCGCCTGCACCCGCAGGTCGCGTTGCTGCCGATTGGCGCGTACTTTCCCGACACATATCGCGCTGTCCATACCAGCCCGGAAGAGGGTTTGCAGGCGTTCGTCGATGTGGGCGCGGAGACGATGATCCCCATGCACTACGGGACGTTTCGGCTGGGCCGCGAACCGATGGAAGAGCCGCCGGTGCGCCTGCTGGAAGACGCTCGCCGCCGGGGAATCGAGTCACGGGTGCGGATTCTGGCGGAGGGCGAGACTTTTCTAGTGGGCAGAAACGTTTCCCCGGCCGTCGCATCGAATGGGGCATGAGCGACGTGACGAAGACATTCAAATTAGGTGGCGATGTGGAGATTAATCGCCTGGGCTTTGGCGCAATGCGGATCGTCGGTGAGGGCGTGTGGGGCGAGCCCAAGGATGCGGAGAGCGCGAAGCAGGTGTTGCGGCGCGCGGTGGAGCTGGGCGTCAACTTTATTGATACGGCCGACTCCTACGGACCCGAAGTGGGCGAGCGCCTGATCGGCGAGGCGCTGGCCCCGTACCAAGGCGTCACCATCGCTACAAAGGCCGGGTTGACTCGCCAGGGACCGAATAAGTGGGCGCCGGTCGGGCGCGCGGAGTACCTGGTGCAGGAGGTCGAGATGAGCCTGCGCCGCCTGAAGACCGAGCGGCTGGAGCTCTGGCAGCTTCATCGCATCGATCCGAAGACGCCGGTGGAAGAGTCGCTGGGCGCGGTCGCGCGGCTGCAGCGGCAGGGCAAGATTCGCCATATCGGGCTGAGCGAGGTGAAGGTGCCGGAGATCGAGCAGGCGCGCAAGGTGGTGAAGATCGTCAGCGTGCAGAACCAGTACAACATTGGCGACCGCAAGCACGAGGACGTGCTGGAGTACTGCACGAAAGAGGGAATCGCGTTCATCCCGTGGGCTCCGGTGGCAGCGGGCAAGCTGGCGGCCCCGGGCGGCAAGCTGGATGAGGTCGCGAAGAGGCATAACGCGACTGTCAGCCAGTTGTCGCTGGCCTGGCTGCTGCATCACTCGCCGGTGCTGCTGCCGATTCCGGGGACTTCGTCGGTGGAGCATCTGGAAGGGAATGTGAAGGCGCAGGATGTGACGTTGAGCGATGAGGAGTGGGCGGAGATTGAGGCGGCTGCCGCATAAATTTAGAGTTGGCATTATCCGTGGTCTGACCAATTAGGGTAAGATTCTCCCGACACGCGTTCGAGTGTGGACGCGCAGGGGAGATTTGATGAAGCGGATGATTGCGGCAGCGGCGGTAGTTGCGTTCGGCATTGCGGGAGTTTCAGCGCAGACGGTTTGCGATGTGCGGACGTATGGCGCGAAGGGCGACGGCACGACCAGGGATACGGCGGCCATCCAGAAGGCGATCGACGTTTGTTCGAACAAGAAGGGTACTGTCAAGCTGGCGGGCGGCGATTTCGTCAGCGGGCCGATCGAGATCAAGAGCGATGTAACGCTCGATATCGAAAAAGGCGCCAAGCTACTGGCATCGGTCGATCGCGCCGATTACAAGCCGGCGACGCTGATGCGGCTGCCGTCCATCCAGCCATTTATCCGGGTGTTGAACGCGGATCATGTGACCATCAACGGCGGCGGCCTCATCGACGGACGCGGGCAGGTCTGGTGGGACTACGTGAAGGGCGTAAAGGATTCGGGCGTGCTTGGCACCGATCATCCGCGGCCCATGGGCATGCTGATCGACCACTCCAAACACTTCACGATGGAGAATGTGACGTTCCAGAACGCGGGCTTCTGGCAGGTGGTCCCGTACTACTCGGATTATTTGGTGTTTCGCAACATCAGGATCCTCGCGCCGCAGCGTGGCGCGCCCAACACGGATGGACTCGATCCGGTGAGCTCGAGCCACATCACGATCGACCACTACTTTGCCAGTGTCGGCGACGACAATATCGCGATCAAGAGCGGGCCGATCGACTCGCCGGGGCCGGACTCGCCTTCTACGGATATCACGATTACGGACTGCACCTTCGAGGCCGGGCATGGGCTGTCGATCGGGAGCGAGGTGGCGGGCGGCGTGCAGCATGTGCATGCCGAGCGCATCAGCTTCAAGGGGACGGACCAGGGCATTCGCGTGAAGTCAAACCGCGACCGCGGCAACGATATCTCCGACCTCAGCTTCAAGGACATTACGATGGTCGATGTGAAGACGTCGATCCTGATCAGCGAGTACTACCCGAAGACGATGCCGGAGGGTGAAGTGCCGGCCGCGCCGGTGCAGCGGCTGACGCCGCACTTCCACAACATCCGCATCGAGAATGTGAAGTCTACCAACAGTGACTGGGCCGGAGTGATCGTCGGGCTGCCGGAGTCGCCGGTGGTTGACATCATTCTGAAGAACGTCGATATCCAGGCGAAGAAGGGCTTCGATGTGGGCTATGCGAACGTCGAGATGGAGCACGTCTCGATTACGTCGCAGGATGGCAAGCCGATGACGCTGGGGCCGCAGGGCAAGATTACGGGGGATTACGAACAGAAGAAGTAGCTTCCGTTCAGGCTGGCGTGCGTTTGCCGAAGATGGCGGTGCCGATGCGGACGCAGGTAGAACCCTCTTCGATGGCTGCGGCGAAGTCGTTCGACATGCCCATGGACAGGCCGGTCAGGGTAGGATGTTTGGCGACCGATTCATCGCGCAGGCGGCGCAGATGCTGGAAGTACGGGCGAGCTTCTTCGCCTGCGTTGGCGATGTCGGCAGGCCAGGGCGGCACGGTCATCACGCCGACCGGGATGAGCGCGTCGAATGGAGCGATGGCATCGAGCAGCGCAGGGAGTTCGTCCGGCGGCAGACCGTGCTTCGACTCTTCCGGCGAGAGCTTCACCTCGATGTAGATCGGCAGACGCTTGTTCAGGGCGCGTGCTGCATCGTGCAAACGCGTGGCGACCTTCAGCGAATCGACCGTGTCGATTGCGTGAAAGAGCTCCGCGGCGCGCGCCGTTTTGTTGGATTGCAGCGGCCCAATCAGGTGCATCTCGAGGCCTTCGAGCGAGGCGGCGAGTGCGGACTTTTGCTGCCACTCCTGCACGCGATTCTCGCCGAAGAGCCGCTGCCCCGCGGCATGTGCCTCCAGCAGCAGGTCGACCGGATGCATCTTGCTGACGGCCATCAGCGCGACATCGGCCGGTTCGCGGTGAGCGCGTGCGCAGGCGTCGGCAATCTGGTCGCGGATGCGTTCGAGATTTTGCGCGACGGACATGCTCTCTACATCTTATGGGATTGAGCGAGTCGCGCCGACATCGATGTGACAAAACAGGCCGTGAACGCCCGACCTGATCCAGAAAAAAATCAAACATAGAGCATCAAAGCTGCGAGGCGTCGAGCGACGCAAAAAGCGCTTCCAATTCCACATAGATCGGCGAACCGGCGACCTCCAGGCGCGTCGCCTTAATCCAACTCGGCCCGGAACAGACGCGCGCCGTGCGGGTCGCGGGATCGATGATCCAGATGCTCTCTACGCCCATGCGCAGATAATCGTCGGCACGCTTCTGCGTATCGGAATAGGTATCGTCGGGTGACAGAACCTCAATCACGAGAACCGGTGGGCTGCTGAGTACATCGGGCTGAGGTTCCCGTCGAACCAATATCAAGTCGGGAATGCGCACGCGCGTGATGGAGACCTGCGTCCTCCATTCGGTCGCGGTCAGGATGGACCATTCCCGCTCGTGCTGACCGAACCAGATCGTGAGCAGCGCCTGAATTCTTGAGTGTTCCCACTTCCCCATCTTGCGCTCCACGACTTCCCCGTCGATATACTCGCGGTCCGGACGGTAGGACGTGTTCAGATACTGGTCGATCGGAATCAGGACTGAGGTCGCCATGGTTTGCCTCGTGCTGCTCCAAATTTAGCAGGACTGGCCTGGTCCAGCTAGCCGAGTTTCAGTTGAGGCCGTGCCGCCAGCGTCTCCGGCGCGAAATCCCGCGCCACAAACTTAGGCCACGCCGCCGCGGCGATCATCGCGGCGTTGTCGGTCGAGAGCGCTACCGCCGGAAAGGCCACCGGCAGGCCGCGCTTCCCAGCCTCGGCGGTAAAGCGCCGGCGCAGTTCGCGGTTCGCCGCGACTCCGCCGGAGATGAGCAGCCCGCGCGCGCCGAAGGCCTGCGCCGCGGCAAACGTCTGGCGCATCAGGTTGCCAACGACGGCAGCCTGGAACGACGCGATCAGGTTCAGCGTGCGGCGATCGCACAGGGGTGCGGCTTCGGATGGTCTGAGCTCCGGCGAGGCAGCCAGCGCGACGCGCCGCTGCTCGATCGACCCGGCCATCCCGTTGGCCTGCACATACCGCAGCACAGCCGTCTTGATGCCGCTGAAAGAAAAGTCGAAGTGCAATCCCGTCAACTTGCTCTTGATGGCGGCGAAGTTGAACTGAACCGCGGCGGGATCGCCGTGGGCAGCGAGCGCATCCATCCACGGGCCGCCGGGGTAGCCCAGCCCAAGCAGCTTGGCCACCTTGTCGTAGGCCTCGCCGGCGGCATCGTCCACTGTGCGACCCACGTTGCGATAGCGCCACACACCCGCCGCGCTCTTCTCCGCCAGATACAGATGCGTATGTCCGCCCGACACCACCAGCGCCAGCAGCGGGTACTCATGCACGGCATCGCCCTGCCGATAAGAGTCCATGAGGACGGCGTGGATATGGCCTTCGAGATGATTCACGGCGATCAGCGGCTTGCCCAGCCCGAACGCCAACGCCTTCGCATAGAGAATGCCGACCAGCAGCGCGCCTGCCAGTCCCGGGCCTTCGGTTACGGCAACCGCATCGAGATCCCCGAACGCAACCCCCGCCTGCGCCATGGCGGCCCGAACCACCGGAACCAGATTCCGGAGATGTTCGCGCGACGCAAGTTCGGGAACGACGCCGCCATACGCCGCATGCAGCTCCACCTGGCTGGCGACAACATTGGCCAGCACCTCCGACCCCGAACGCACCACCGCAGCCGCGGTCTCGTCGCAACTGCTTTCAATCCCAAGAATAAGGACGCCGGGCACTCCTCCATTCTAAAGAGTCGTGCTGCGAAAACTCCGGGTAATGGCTCGTTCGTGTTATTTCGCGATCCATACGAACTTACTACTGTGGAACAACGAACTCAGGGAGCCAGTATGAATTTTGACAGCGCGGTTCGCAAGCCTTACATCACCGACCCGCAACGCAGCCTTCATCTGGTGCACTCGCGCAACTGGCACCAGGAGAGATCGCGGAGCAAGCCGACGCGCGCCGAAGTCCAGAGCGTCCGAAACATCCGCGACGGCGCAACTCAGAGTCCGTCAACCGTACCGCTGGCCGCTCCCATCAAACGGATGGGCCAGGCTGTCCTTCGCTGGATGCATGGGACGGACGACTCCCCGCGCAAAGACAGCATTCGCCTTCGCGATCCTAAAGCCTTGTAGCTTATAGCTCATGACTGAACGATATCGCTCTGCGTCGGTTAAGCTCGTATCAGAATGCTTCTGACACTCACCGACAGCCCGGCCTTGCGCGCGGCTAAAACGATCGCCTCGCGCCTGCGGGAGTCCGGACACCAGGCTTACTTTGCCGGCGGCTGCGTGCGCGATCTGCTGCTCGGCAGCGTCCCCAAAGACTTCGACGTAGCCACCAGCGCGACTCCCGACCAGATCGTCGCTCTGTTCCCGTGGACCGTGCAGGTCGGCGCCCACTTCGGCGTCATCCTGGTGGTGCTGGAGATCGACGGGCAGCGCATCGATACCGAGGTCGCGACCTTCCGCCACGACGGCGTGTATCTGGACGGCAGGCGGCCCGATGCCGTGCGGTTCACCACCGACCCGCGTGAAGACGTGCTGCGACGCGACTTCACCATCAACGGCATGCTGCTCGACCCCGCCGGAATCGTCGGAAGTGAGGTCGAGGAAAGCGCGGTGCTCGACTTCGTCAGTGGACGCGACGATCTCCGCGCCCGGCTGATCCGCACCATCGGCTCGCCCGAGCAGCGCTTTACCGAAGACAAGCTGCGCATGCTGCGCGGTGTGCGCTTCACGGCGCGCCTCGACTTCGCAATCGAGCCCCAAACCCTTACCGCGATCCAGCATCACGCGCCTGAAATCGCCCAGGTCTCGTGTGAGCGCGTGCGCGAAGAGCTGACCGGCATGTTGACGCAGGGCAACGCCCGCCGTGCCTTCGAACTGCTGGACCAAAGCGGCCTTCTCGTCGAGGTGCTGCCCGAGATCGCGAAGATGCACGGTGTGGAGCAGCCGCCCCAGTACCATCCCGAGGGCGACGTCTTCATCCACACCATGCTGCTGCTCGATCAGCTTCCGACCGGCGCTCCCGCCACGCTCGGATGGGGCATGCTGCTGCACGATGTCGGCAAGCCCGCCACGTTTCAACCGCCGAACCCCAACAAGCCGGGCGATCGCATCCGCTTCAACGGCCACGTCGAGGTGGGCGTGCGCATCGCCGAAGAGATCCTCCGCCGCCTCCGCTTCTCCGGCGACGACTGCGCCCAGATCGTCGCGCTGGTCCGGCATCACATGCAGTTTGGCGACATAAAGGCGATGAAGCAATCGACGCTGAAGCGCTTTCTGCGCATGCCGAGGTTCGAGGAACATCTCGCGCTGCATCGCGCCGACTGCCTAAGCTCACACGCCGACCTGCGCCTCTACGACTTCGCGAAGAACGCGTACGAGACGACCGAGCCGGAACAAATGCGCCCCGCGCTCTTCGTCACCGGACGCGAGCTGATCGCCGCCGGCTACAAGCCTGGCCCGCGCTTCAAGCAGATGCTGACTGCCGCGGAAGACGCGCAACTGGAGGGGCGGATCGCGTCGACGACGGACGGCCTGGAGTTGATCGAGCGCGAATTCGGTCTGGCATAAGCCGGCGGTGTTAGAAGTTGATCTTACCCGCGAGTTGCATGATCCGGTTATCGCGAGCGGACGTAACCTGTCCGAAATTCGTGGACGTGGCCGCCGTACCGATCCCCTGGAAGTTGGTATGGTTCGCTACGTTATAGGCTTCGGCCCGAAACTGGAAAGCAAGTCCCTCGTGGATTTTGAAATTGCGGAAGAGACCGACATCCAGGCGGTTGAACCCCGGTCCGTTGATGACGCTGCGCTTCTCATTGCCAACCGCTGCGCTCTGTGGCGTAGGCGTCACAAAGGCTGTGCGATTGAACCACTGGAACTTGTTGTGGATCGCAATGCCATTTCCGCTATTGGGGTCGGAGACCATGTTTGGACGCAGACTGGTCAACGTCGTGCCCAGGATGCCGATACCGCTCGCGTCACTGACCACGCCGCCGTTATTCTGACCATTGTAAGGGCTGGTCTCGCCGTAGTTGATGGTGAGAGCTGCGCTTTCGGTGACAGTGAGCGGCAGGCCGGAGTTGAGCGCGAAGATACCGGTCGTCTCCCATCCCCCGACCAGGTGGCCGACCAGTCCCTTCTGGCTCTTGAACCAGGGAAGCTCGAAGATGTAGTCGATGGCGAGCACATTGGTGCGATCGTCTGTTGCCCGGCCGTAGTCGCCGTTGACGTTATAGATGTTCTGCGGCGGCGTGCTGTAGTCGCTGGGCGCGTTGGTCAGGTCGCGCGACCAGGTGTAGTTGACGTCGATAAGGCTCTGACCGCTGAAGCGCTTGGTGGCCTTCACCTGAAGCGAGTTGTAGTTGGAGCTGAAGATGCTGCGTACCGCTTCGATGTCGTTATAGCCGAGGTAGGGACGAATCTGGTTGAGGCCACGCTCGCAGGTGGAGCTGGTAAACGCCGGGATGGCCACCGTTGTATTGGGTTCCGTCAGGGTGCAGGTGGAAGCGATGTCGAGCGGCGACAGCTTGCCCACATACGCGCCGGGAACTGCTTCGTCGATGTTCTCAAGCCCGAGCAGGTGCGTGCCGTGGGTTCCGAAGTAGCCGATATCGAGCAGGAAGCTGGAGGTGAGCTCCTGCTGCACGTCCAACGAATACTGCTGGATGTAGGGCGTCTGGTAGTGGGTGGGCGTGGCGTAGATCTCACCCGGACTCGTGTTGATGGCGGTGCTGAGCGTTCCGCTGGTGGGGCTGCTGAAGCTGGCGGGAGCGTTGCTGTAGGGCGCGACGGCGGGCGGGTTGGAGAAGTCCTCGTTCTCGTAGAAGCTCACCTCCGACTCTTCAAACGCCCAGCCGTAGCCGCCCCGGAATGACGTGTGGCCGTCGCCGAATACGTCGTAAGCAAAGCCGAAGCGCGGAGCGAGGTTGTTCTTCTGTGCGGCTCCAATCTTGTTCCCGTAGGCAGATGCCTGGTTGTTGTTGGCCGCGCTGGGCGTCCCGAAGATCAGGCCATTGATGTAGTTGTTGCCGACGTAGTCCGCCGAGCCGTTGGGCACGCCGCTGTTCAGGCCGTCGGCGTTGGCGCAGGGAGCCACCAGGCAGACAAGGCCTGTGCTGGTGATGGTCGGCGCCCTGGCAGCGGAGTACGTGGTCGGATCGAAGTTGTTGGCGCGCCCGCCGCCCTCGGTCGGCTGCGCGAAGTAGCTGTAGCGCACGCCTAGATTCAGGGTCAGGCGCGGCGTGATCCTCCAGTTATCCTGCACATACGCTTCAAGCACGTTCTCCTGAACATTGGCGGTGATTGCGGTGGAGTTCTGCGTGAAGTTGCTGGCGTTGCCGAGCAGGAAGTTGGCGGTCGAAAGATCGGCCGACAGAGCCGTGTTGTTTCCGGCGATCGTCGGGGCCGTCGGAGTGCCGGTGGTAAACGTGAAAGCTCCCTGGTTACCGCCGACCTTGTTTTCCAGCTTCTGGTAATGGTCGTAGGTGGCGCCGACGATGACGGTGTTGCGTCCCATCACCTTGGTCACGTTGCCGAACGCATTGTGGTTAGTGTCGTTATCGTGATAGATGCCGGTGCTGCCCAGGCCGGTCAGGCCGGTCAGCGAGATGGTCGGAATGACGCCCAGCAGGTTGGCATAGGGCAGGTTCGGCCTTACATCAGGCGCGCCAGCCGAGGTGAAGACACCAACGGGAGTCGTCAGCAGGCGATTGTTGGAGTAGGCATAGCCGATGTCCATCAGCAACGTGGGCGAAAAAACGTAGGTGCCGTGGCCAAGATGCTGGGTGGATGGCGCGTCCGTAATCGTGTTCGAAACATTTGGAATTGGCGTTGCATTGAAGGTGCCGCCACCGGCGGATGTCGGGAAGCTGTCGTGGATGTAGCGATAGAAGACGTTCAATTTGCTGCCGACAGCGTGGTCGACGCGCGCCAGAATCTGGTTATCGTTCAGGATGTTGGGAACGTTCGAGGTGAGGGTGTGCGGATCCAGGCCGGCGTTGACATCGGCCGCGCTGGGCGGCAGCGGAATCACGCTGAACACATCCTTGATGTAGGCCGCCGCGGTGGGATCGATGCTCGCAACCTTGGTTCCGAAGGCTGTGCAGGCTCCGCCCGCGCCGTAGGCCGTGCAGACCGTCACCGGGCCGCGCGCATAGTTGGTGGTGGAGCCGGGAACCAGATAATAGGCATTCGAGAAGTCGCCCGTACGCTCGTAGTCGGTTGGGACGAGGGCAGTGCCGGGAACGTATTGAATCAGGCGGCGTGCCTCTTCCGAGAAGAAGAAGAAGGTCTTGTCGTGACCGTTGTAGACGTGCGGGATATAGACCGGTCCGGCGACCGTTCCGCCGAAGTCGTTATAACGAAGCTTGGGCCGCGCGGTAAACGGCGTCACCAGCTTGTCGCCCCAGGTATTGGCGTTGAGCACGTCGTTACGGAAGAACTCGTAAACCGTCCCGTGAATGTTATTGGTGCCGGAGCGGGTGACGACGTTGATCTGGCCGGAGGCATTGCGTCCGAACTCAGCGGTGTACTGGCCGCGCAGAGTCTTGAATTCCGCGATGGCATCCACGCTGGGGAAGGTAAGCAGCGTCAGGTTGGCGCCGCGATCGACGTTGTCGGCGCCGTCGATGGTCCAGTTGTTCGACGTGTTGCGGCCTCCGTTCACGGAGAAGTTCACCTGGTTTGAGCTGCCCGAGGGCGTAGCCGGGCCCACATAGAGCTGGTCGCTTGCGCCGCCGAAGCTCACGCCGGGCTGAAGCTGCATCAGCAACTCGTAGTTGCGAAAACTCAGCGGCAACTCCTTGATCTGCGCACCGTTGATCAGGCCCGCGGAGGTCGCATCTTCCAGATCGATCTGCGCGCGGTCCGCCGAAACCGAAACGATTTCGCTCTCGTTGCCCGGAACGAGCGTCCGATTGATCGTCAACGCATCGTTCACATGCAGCACCACGCCGGTCACGTCTTCGGTCTTGAAGCCGGCGTCGACCACCTTCACGCTGTAGTTGCCGAGCGGAAGCGAGACCGCCGTATACGTGCCCGCCGAGCTCGTCGTCATGGTCCGCTCAACGGCGTCTCGGTCGGTATTGGTGATGGTGACCGTCGCCCCTTTGATGACTGCGCCCGATGCGTCCCTGACGGTACCGCTGATGCTGCCGGTGGTCTCCTGGCCGAATGCCGTGTTCGAGGGACAAACGAAGAAAGCGAGAGACAGGACGGTTGCGGCGAATGACTTCAGACCGATATGCAAACGGATCAAAGGAGTGCTCCTCTAAGCGGGGTCGAGCTTGTAAACACAATCCTGCTGCAGGCGCCGGATTCGACGATTCAGGTGAATGTCTTCTCCAGTGTCTGGCTTCCGGAAAACGGACGGAATGCCAGCAGGCGCTTCAGAGATAAAACGAAGAAGGGGAGTCTGCAACTGTGTGATCCCAGTGGAGTATGACAAAGCTCTTTTGTCAAGAATTAATCTTTGGCTGTGTCATACCACAATAGAAATGTCCCCGCATTCTCCTCGATAGAAATGTCCCCT
>CAXTMK010000037.1:0-13406 GCA_964245315.1 uncultured Acidobacteriaceae bacterium
GAACCGTACCGCGGCGCAGATGGCCACCGAAATCGACTTCATCGGCATGCAGTTCGGCGGCGGTGGCGGACGCGGCGGAAGGGGAGGGGGCGGTGCGGCAAACTACGACTCCACCGACATTGCGGCCGACTTTCTCTCCAAAGACACGGACAAGGCCCTCGATATCTTCTCCGATGCCATTCTGCACCCGGTCTTTCCCGCCGATGAGCTCGCGAAATCCGTGGCCCAGCGGCAGGAGCGCCTGAAGACCGCCAAGGACAACGCCCAGACCGCCGTCAGCGAATACTTCCTGGCCGCGCTCTATGCCGGACACCCCTACAGCCGCGGCACCACCACCTCCGAAGCCAGCCTTGGCTCCATCACCCGCGATGACATCGTCAGCTTCTACAAGCGCGTCTATACCCCACCGAATGCGGTGGTTGCGGTGGTCGGCGACTTCAGGACGGCGGAGATGGAAGCGAAGATCAAGGCGCTGTTCGGCGATTGGAAGGGCGTGGCGCCGGCTGCGGTGACGGTTCCAGTGCTGAAGCCGGTCACCGGCCGGCATGTAGTGCTGGTCGATAAACCCGATGCGACCCAGACGTACTTCATCGTGGGCAACGTCGGCATCTCGGAGACCGATCCCGACCGGGCTCCCACACGGGTGGTTAACCTGCTGTTTGGCGGACGGTTTACGTCGATGTTCAACGACGAGCTGCGGATTAAGTCGGGCTACAGCTACGGCGCGAGTTCGCGGTTCGAGGAGTTCCGCACGCCGGGACCATTTGTGATGTCCACCTACACGCGCAACGCGACGACCGAGCCGGCGATCGACAAGACGCTGGAGGTGCTGGTGCGGCTGCATACGCATCCGTTCAACGACGACGCCCTGACCAGCGCGAAGAACTACATCCGTGGCACCTTTCCGCCGACGCTCGAGACCGGGTCGGAGCTGGCGCGGCGTCTGGCGACGAACGAGGTGGATGGCATCAGCCGCGAGAAGTTCAACGCGGAGCTGGCGGCGGAACAAGCGACCACGCTGGCCGACGCGAACAAGGCGATCGACAAGGATTTTCCGACCAGGGATAACTACGTGATGGTGATCGTCGGCAAGGCCAGCGAAATTGGCGCGATGGCGGCGAAGTACGGGACCGTGACGACGAAGAAGATCAGCGATCCCGGGTATTAGAGCCATTCGTTATTGATGCTCGAACGAACCCGAGGCAAGGCAGGATACAGGAATGGGTACCGGGTTAGGAATATACGCAGCACCTAATTTTGTGAACGAAGATATAGTATGGCGGCGACGAGGAGAGTTGCCACCAACCCCGGCGCGATCCATTTGCCGTATCGGTCCCACATGATTCGGAAGTGCCCCATCCGTGGCCCTGCGAGACCGTGGTGTTGGCCGCATAAAGCTGAATCAACGCTCCAGAGACGGGCTGCTGACCGCCATGCAAAACACCGGAAATGGCAGACAAAGTCGAGGCTGGAGTTGGAGTGCTTACCTGGTTGAATTAAGAGAGATTGCAGCCGCAGGTAGCCAACACCGCGTTCGTCGCTGTTGTTTCGCTGAAAGTTGTGTACCTCGCGCGTCAAGACTTTCACTGCTTCCCGGACAGAGGCGGCAACGCCAAAGTTCAGGTTGGTATCGGCAGACTTAGGCCGATTCGAGACTCTCGTTTTTCTGCTTTTCAGGAAGTATCCGACCGTAAGTTCAAGGGACAATACGATACAAAGGCTCACGCGACCCCCCCTCCTGCTGTTAGCAATGAAAACATCAAGAAACCCGACGCCAATCTGCACGATTTCGCTCGACTTCGACCGGGGCCAATCTGTCCTGAAGTCCTGCCGTTTGAAAACGCGACTGTCGCTCAGAGGTTTATTCGCAGATCTGTTCAAAATGAACAGATCCGGCCCATAAGCTCTGGCACTTTCAAAAGTCAATCTCTCTCTACCAGGCAGCGGGGCAACCGCCATCTCCCCCGCCAAAGAACACGTTTCGAATTCGAGTCTTCAGACGACTATCGCTCAGTCCGATTTAATGGTGGAACTTTGCTTGCCCGAAGCCAGGCTTTTCATAAGCAAATTGTTGGTCGGACCACTTTACAGACCTTCTACGGGGTGGTTATAGTGTCCATCGCAATCGAAAATGAACTCAGAAGGCGTCAAGGACGTGGGGAGAACTCTCACATCGCTTGCTTGAGCCCATAGCGATCCAGGAAAGAAGTGCCGTCTCATGCCTCCAGTCTCTGCTATCTCACTCGCCCTCAGCGCTCGCTCGACGAAGACAACCCTCCCCGCTTCGGCTCTGCTGCTCGTGTTTGCCGGACTCCTCAGCGCAGGCGCGACGGCGCAACAGAGTGTCATTCTGCCGAGCACGATCACTTCGATCGCGGGCAATACGCCCACGGCCTCCACGGCAAACGCCGCATGTCCGACCAATGCCCAGTTCACCGCTTCCGACGTCGTCGGCGACGGTTGCCCCGCGGTCAACGCGGTCTTCGGCGGCAACGAGCGCAGCATGACGGTCGACCCGCAGGGCAACATCTACACCATCGCCGATACCTCGAATCCGCAGTCGGTGCGACGGATCGACGCTCGCACGGGCAACATCAGCGTCTACGCCGGTGCGGGGTCCGGGAACTCCTGCAATGCCGGCGTCTCCGTTCTCGGTACGACCTACACTCAGACCGATAAGGTTGGCGACGGCTGCCCCGTGTCCTTCTCCGGCGGCTTCAACGGTGGCCGAGGCCTGGGCTCCGATCCATACGGCAACATCATCATTCCGGTCACGGGCGACTATGTCGTTCACTTCGTCTGCAACACCGTCTCGCCGCTTTGCACTGCCGCGCAGGCTCGCGTGAACCTGATGAAGAACATTGCGGGGTGCACCCTCACGACGACCGGCTATGGAACCTCAGTCTCCGGCACGAGTATAGGCACCGCCGGTGACGGCACCAACGCAGTCCAGATCGGCGGCAGCACCTGTGCCGTCGGCATCAACCAGCCGCGGCAGGCTGTCGGCGACAAATGGGGCAATGTCTACTTCAACGACTCGAGCAACAGCCGCATCCGTGTCGTGCTGGGCGTTCCCTCGATTACCGTCGGCGGAGCGACCGTCACCAACCCGCTGTACGCCGCGGAGGCCATGTTTACGGCCACCAATTCCGCGCTGGCCGCGCCTGCCATGGGCTTTATCTATCCTATTGCCGGCGGAGCCAGCACCACGACCGGTAGCCCCTACCTTGTCTGCGCGGCCAGGACTGACACCTACGGTGACGGCTGCCCGTTCTACCAGACGACCGTCAACTCGACGACCTACGTGCAGGGTGAAGCGGTTACGCCTGAGGGCGATTTCCTCTTCACCGATGGCTACGGAAATCTGCGGGTCATCTATCTGGGCGGTGCGACAGTCCTCAATGCGCTGACCGCCAATGGCATCACGTCGCCGCAGATCGGCTACTCCTACGCGCTGATTGGAGGAACTTCAACCAATTACCTCTACTACAACTCAAGCTTGTCCGGCACATATCTCGGCAGCGCGGCCAGGCTGCAACCGAGCGCCACGCAGCGCATCGCTGCGGATTCCGCAGGCAACGTATACATCGGCGATCAGGCGCAGGTTCTCTTCTACGACATCTACACGGGGTACGTGCGGCGTCTGGGCGGCGGCACCAATGCCACTGTCTGCGCCGGCGCAACAAATACGATCGGCGACGGCTGCCCCGTCGCGCAGTCCTTGTTTGGCGCAGCTAACTCTGTCCTTGCAGTTGCGTTGGACAATCTCGGCAACCTTTACATCCAGGATCTCAACAACAAGCTCATTCGACGAGTCAGCGCGAGCACGCTGCCGACCGCTGCAGTGAATTCTTCGGTCGCCGCCAGCGTGGTTGTGCACTCGCCTGTGACGGCCACGGTTGCGGTCACGGCTGCGGCGAGTCCCGACTTCACTGTTACCGCGCCAACCTGCGCGACCAACACAGACGGCTCCTCCGATTGCACCGCGCCGGTCACTTACACGCCGAAGCAACTCAACCTGCGCAACGACCCGATCACCGTCGCGATCACAGCGGGGGCTACCACAACGACCAGCAACACCTTCCTCGATGCGAAGTCCACGGGCAGCGCACTCGTCTTTGATACTGCCACCGCTCCCGCCACCGCCGTCGTGGGCAGCTCGACCACAGGCAACACGGCGGTCCTGAGGGACGGCCAGGGAAACAGCTACGTTACAGGCACTCAGGGCATCAGCCGCATCAGCTCCAGTGGCGCCGTTTCCAGCGTCACGACCGTAGTACCCACATACTTCGCGGTCGACGCGCGCGGGAATGTCTACAGCGCCACCTCCACCGCCGGGCAGATTAATCGTTACTCCTACTCCGCCGCAACGAATTCCTTCGCGTCCGCGGTTATCACCCTGCCCACCAGCCTCTACGTCAACGGCACCGCAACCCAGGCCGGGACCGGACCTTTCACGGTTGATCCGAACGGCAATCTTTTTGTAGCCGACAAGACTAACCTCATCCTCTACCGCTACAACCCCGCCAACGGCCTCTCCGCCCAGATTACCCAAACCGCGCTGACCAACCCGGTCGCAATGACGCAGGACTCCTATGGCAACCTTCTGGTCATCGATGGGACTTCACTGTTGAAGATTCCCGCGGCCGGCTTCCAGATTACGACCGCGTCGCCGGTCGCTAACCCTACAGTCACCTTCCCCACGTCTCTCGTGGCGCCTACCGCAATTGCGGCAGATCAGGGCGAAAACATCTACGTCGCCGATAGCGGAAACATCAATGCGCTCTCGCTCTCGGGCTCGCAGTACACCATTCCCGGCATCTCGGGCTCGGGCGTTGCAGTCGATGGGGCCGGCGATCTGTACACGGTCGCGTCGGGCACAGCAGGTGTCACGCAGGTTCAGCGTGCTGCGCAGACGCACAACTTCGGCACGGATGTCTCGACTGCCTACGTCGGCGTTTTCCTGAACACCGGCGCAACGGCGGCCACCGGTTTCGCCCAGACCGACACTGGCGGTAACTACTCTTTCCTCGCCCCCGCCACGCCGCTCGCGGCCACCGGCGCGACCTGCAACATTGCGTCCACCGCACTCTCCGGTGGTGCTCTCTGCAACACTGCCATCAAATTTGCGCCGACAGCCACTGGCAGCGGCCCGGTTCCCAACGCGGTCTCGCTGCTTCCCGCGGCCAACACGATCGGCAGCCTTTCGCTGAACGGCACCAAGAACGGCAGCACGGCCACGACGACAACGGCCATCACCGGCAACACCACTGGTCTTGTCTACTCCGCGGGCGTTGAGACCACCCTGACGGTTACCGTGACGCAAAGCACGGGCACGCCTGCCGGCACGGTTTCGGTCGCGGTCGACGGGGGCACCGCCACAACCTACACCCTGGGTAGCGCGAGCGGCTCGACCGCCACCGCCACGGTCCCTCTCTCCGGATTGATCGCGGCCACCCATAGTGTGGTCGCCAGCTACGGCGGGTCGTCCGGCATCGCAGGCTCTACTTCCACCCCCTTCGGCTTCACCATATCGCAAGCGTCCACGGCGATCACATGGACGCCGGCGACCACCACACAGCAATTCAGCGCCGCTGTCGGCACAACCGTTCTCAACGCGACCGCAGCTTCCGGCGGAACGAGCATCCCCGGTGTCTTCGTCTACACGGCCACTCCAACTGCCGGCACGGCGTCGAACATCCACTCCGCCAGTTTCCTCGGTATCGGCAACTACTCGCTTGCCGTCACCTTCTACCCGACGGATTCAACCGATTACACCTCCGCCACCGCGAGCGTAGCCAGCTACTGTGTCACGAAAGCCAGCACGACTGCCGCAGTCGGCGCGTCGCAGTTCACGGTTGCGGCAGATGGGACGGGCAATTACACGACGGTCCAGGCGGCCGTGAACGCGCTCGGCGCCACGGGCGGTTCCGTCTACATCAAGCCAGGCACGTATAACGGCTTCGTTACCGTCGTACAGCCTAACGTTGCGCTGCGCGGCCTTGGCGGAGACCCGACTGCGGTTGTCCTCACCAAATCCGCTGGCGCATTCTCCAACTTGGGCGGCGTCTACCAGTACGCCGGTGAGTTTACGCCCGCAAACTCAAATGGGGCGCAATTGCCGACGGGAAGCTCGCTGTTCTCAGGCGACGAGGGCTCTGCCACCGTGGTCATAGCCAAAGGAGTGAACGCGGCGCTCAGCACATCCAACCTGACGCCAAACGGCTTCTATGGCGAGAACTTCACCCTTCTCAATACCTATGACTCCGACACCACCACCACAACGACCACCTACGTGAACGGCAGCGGCAACTGCGCCATCAACGCAGGTCCTGCGCGCACCTACAACGACCTGTTCAACAACGGGCTGCTCTGCGCCTCGCAGGCTCTGGCCGTCTGGACGACCGCTGACCTCGCGGTCATGAACAACGTCTACACGACCAGCCTGCAGGACACTATTTACGCAGCCTCCCAGGGATCGGGCTCCTTCGGGTACGTGCCTGCGCGCCAGTACTGGTTCCGCGGCAAGGTTACCGGCACGGTCGACTACATCTTCGGCGACGCGGCGGCCGTGTTCGATTACAGCAGCATCTACACCCTGCCGCATGGCGCCGGGGTCACCGGCACAGCAACCATCGAAGCGCAGAACAAGGCGACTCGGAGCGGAAGTGCAAGTGACTATCTCTCCGGCTATGTGATGAATTCGAACGTCTTCACCTCCTACACCACCGGCATGTCCGGCCTCGTCTTTGGGCGGCCGTACGGCACCTACAGCACCTACCTCATGTTGAATTCCTATGTGGATCAGGTTGCACCGGCTGGGTACATCGAATTCTCCGGCGACACTAACCTGCCTACCTCCACCTACGCCGAGTACAACGACCTGCTCTATACGGACCCGGCGACGGGCTCGCCCGACGCGAACGGCGTTATCTACACCGGACTGGGTGGCAACACCGGCTCGGGTGTCACCGGAACCCGCGAGACGACGTCACAGGACCCCGGCACGCCTGAGGCCGCGAATGCCGTCAAGACGTCGCTGACCCTGCCCCAGGCGCAGCAGTACTTTCCAACCAACTTCCTCGGCAGCACCGTTTCAACCAACCTGTCCAGCACCGCCAACTGGAATCCGACCGCCGCACTCGCCAACGGCGTCAACAGCTTCGTTCCCTCAAGCACGTCATCGACGGTCGCAGCCGGCGCGACCGTCAACATCCTGATGCGTCCACAGACTCCCGGTCTGGGCGCCGTTACGAACGGCGTGTACACCATTCCGACCGGCAGCTACTCGCTGAAAGACACCTTCAACGGCAACACCACCGTGCTCGCCTCCGGCAATCTCGATGCTTCAGGCGAGGCATACTATCTGACCAGCAGTCTCGCCGTGGGAACCCACAACCTGACGTGGATCTACGGCGGCGACTCGAACTTCAGCGGCTCGACGACGGCCTCTGCCTACGTCGTTACCATTACGCCCACCGCAACCACCCTGACCCTCCGCACGACCAACGCCTCCACCGTCTACGGTCAGTCGCAGACGGTGAATGCTACGGTTTCAGCAGCAACGGGGACTCCGGCGGGCAACGTGGTTCTGACCATCGACGGGGTCACGACCCAGACGGCTGCGCTCTCAGGTGGAAGCGCGAGCTTTCCGGTGAGCGGTCTGCAGGGAGGTTCGCACAGCTTCACGGCTTCCTACGCCGCACAAGGCAACTTCGGCGCATCCTCCACGTCGTCTGCCCTGCCCACCACGGTCACGCCGGCGGTCCTTACGGTGACGGCGTCGTGCGCCAATCGCATCTATGACGCTGCTAACTCCTGTTCCGCGAGCATCAACGGCTACCAGTACAGCGATACCGCCGCGGTTGTCTTCACTTCTACCCCCACAGGCTCGACTACCGCTACTCGACAGTCCGCCGCGGGAACCTACACGGCTACTCCGTTAGCCTCATCGTTGGCGATCACGACTGCCGGCGCTCCGGACTACACCATCACGCAGGCAAACTCAAGCTTTACGATCAGCGGCGGCGCGCCCCAGATGATCCTCTTCGCGCCGCTGCCCAACTTCGCGCACGGAGCGAGCTATCAGCTGACGGCGCGCACCAGCTCTGGGTTGCCAGTCACTTACACGATCACCGCCGGCACGGGAATAGCCAGTATCAGCGGCTCTACCTTGACGATCACCGGATCAGGCGCAGTTACCGTGACCGCTTCTCAAACCACCGACCCGACCGGAGACTATGCCGCCGCTACCGCGGTCGCCAGGAGTTTCACGGCCCAATGACACCTCCCGGAATTCATGCCTGCCCTTCCAACCTTCGCAAGCCCAGCACCAGCCCGCAAGACGCACCGGAGATAGAACCAATGCGCAACAGCCGATATTCCAATCACCCTGTCTCCGCCATTCGACTTTTCGCCCCCGGCGCGCTTGCGCTCTCCATCCTGCTCACCGGCTGCGCACTTTCGGGCGGTCCCGGAAACGTGGCTGGCGGTTCATCCAGCGGCTCGTTCGTCATCAACGGCAGTGTGCACGGAGGGCAGCAGCCCGTCTCCGGAGCACTGATTCAGCTCTACACGGTCGGCACATCAGGCTTGAAGGCCGCCTCTACTCCGTTGATCTCCTCTGCCGTCACCTCCGATGCAAACGGCGTATTCAACATCACCGGCACCTACAACTGCACAGGTGCAACCGAGGTTTACCTCACCGCTACGGGAGGAAATCCGGGGAACGGCGTGAATAGCGCCATCTCGCTCGGTACCGCGTTAGGAGCCTGCACAAATCTGCCTGCCGTACCCTTCGTCCAGATCAATGAGTTGACCACGGTCGCGGCCGCTTATGCGCTGGCGCCCTTTGCCGCCGACTTCAAACACATGGGCGCAACTGGCAGCTTCCCGGCGGGACTCACCGGCGCCTTCAGCAATGCCGCGATGCTGGCGAGCTTCGCCAGCGGCACCGCTCCCGGCGTTGGGCTTGCATCCGGAGTTACGGTGCCTGTGGCGGAACTTGATACGCTCGCCAACATTATTTCGTCCTGCATCAATACCAACGGGCCAACCAGCACCAACTGCAACACGCTGTTCGGCGCCACAGGCGCAACGGAAACCTTCGGCGCCGCCCTTGCCATCGCGTCCAACCCCGGCGCGCCGGCCGTCACGGCTCTCTACTCGCTCTCTACCGCGAATGCGCCGTTTCAACCTTCGATGACCAATGCGACGGCACCCAACGATTTCACTGTTGCGGTTACGACGACCGCCGGCGGAGCGCTCAGCAGCCCCTACGGATTAGCCGTCGATGCGTCGGGCAACGCCTGGGTGACGAATTCCTCCGGGAGCAGCATCAACGAGATCGGAGCCAGCGGCACCAATCTGGCGACGTTGACCGCCACGGGGCTATCCGGCGCTCAGGGCATAGCTTTGGACCGGAGCGGCAACGTCTGGGTCGCCAACACTGCCGGCAATTCGGTCATTGAGTTCCCGGTTGTTGCTGGCGTTGCCGGGAACGGTGTCCCTTACACCGCCGGCGGCATCACCGCACCGACCGCGATAGCGCTGGACTCGGCGGGCAAGGCCTACGTTTCCAACTTCAACGGAGCATCTGTCACGGGACTTACAAGTACCGGTGCCGCCATCGCCAACTCGCCCTTTACCGGTAACAGCAACATCGTCCGGCCGACGTCCCTCGCGCTCGATACCGCTGGCAACGTGCTGGTCACGACGGCCGCGGGTTCCGTCGTCAAGCTTTCAAACGCCGGCGTATTCACCGCAACTCTTAACGACACAGCGCTGCAGGCCCCTCTGGGCGTGGCGGTCGATCCCTCGGCCGGTGGCGTCTTCGCCACGGGTTTCACAACCGGCAGCGCTGTCTCCGGCGCTCTGACACAGTTCAGCGCCGCCGGCGCAGCCAGCTCAGCCAACCCAGCCAACTCCGGCCTCACGGTGCCTAACGCACTCACGGTTGCCGGTACATCGATCTGGATCGCAAACAATACAAGTTCAGGGTCGCTTGCCGAGTACGCAATCGGAGGCACCACGCCAATCTCTCCAGTTGCTGGCTTTGGGTCGTTGAATGCGCCTGCGGGAGTGGCGGTCGATGCGACCGGTTCGGTCTGGACCACCAACTCCGGCAGCAACACGGTCTCGAAGTTCATCGGCCTCGCTAGTCCTGTAGCGACGCCGATCGCTGTGAATGTTGGTCCATAAAGCTGTACTGCTCAGCGCACCTCGCATCGAGTGTGCGTTCGTCTCTTTCGGTGAAAGTCTTGTACCACTTTCACTGCTTCCCGGACAGAGGCGGCAGCGCCGAAGTTCAGGTTGGTATCGGCAGAATCAGGCCGATTCGAGACTCTCGCCTTGCTGCATTTCAGAAAGGATCCGACCGTAAGTTCAAAGGGTACAGTCTGATCCAAAAGCGCACGCGACCACCCCTCCTGCTGTAAGCAATGAAACATCAGAAACCCGACGCCAATCTGCGCGATTATTCATAACAACTTGCGGTTGGGTATGGATCCTTCCTATCCGCCGTTCCCTGATCCGCCATACTCCTACCGCGGTCATTCTGGCGCAGCCAGAATCTCCGTAGTTCGGCCCGTCATGGTCGCTTCCACTTCTCCCCGTCCTTGCTCGTCCACGTCACTCCGGCGTCGGTGGTCAGGGTGAAGGGCTCCAGCTTCGGTTTTGCGACCTCACTCTGCGCTGCCGAAACCGTCACCGTCTGCGACTCCGCCGCGACCTGCAGCGCAGCGCCCAGCGACGCGCGATCGCGGGCCTGCAGCTCCAGGGTCTGAACAAAGGTGGCAAAGCCGGGCGCTGAAATCTGGACGGCGTACTTGCCGGGATCGAGCGCTCCGGTCGTAAATCGGCCATTCGCATCGGCGCGAACGCTGAAGACATCCATGCCGGCACCATTTTTCACCCGAATGGCGGCTCCCGAAATCACCGCTCCGGTCGGGTCCGTCACCGAGCCGGCGATCTGCGCATGTGTTCCGTCGGGCGACGCGTTGTGCTGGATAGTCAGGCCCCGTTCAGATCTCCCGGCGAGCGCGTAGACGTTGCGCCCGTTAGCCGCCGGCGCGAAGGGCGCGCTCACACTGATCTGCACGGCGCGCCCCGGCCATTGTGGCTTGACGGCGGTCCAGTGTCTGCCGTCATCCTTGCTCACATACAACGCGCCGGCCGCATCCAGCGCGACGGTGCGGGAGCCGTTGCTTACCTTCGACACAGTCGCTCTGCCGCTCGGCAGTTCCGCCATAACCTCAATCGCCGCAGAAGTCGCATCGAGCGACATCCCGTTGGTCGACGTCATGCCGCTGAGTGCGTCGACTTCCACGGTCTGCGATGCAACCTGAGCGGCTGCCTGTGGCGCAGCTTTTCGCGCAACAGGCGAAGGAGCAGCGGCGGCAGCGGCACGCACCGTGTCTGCCAGCGTGACAGCCACCGGAGGCGCAACTGGCGGCGGGGTGGGAACCGACGCCACGCCCATCCCGCCCATCACCACGGAAGGCCTGGGCGCTGGCGGAGGCGGCGAACCTTGCCCCAACGATACCGGCGCCTGAGCATACTTCTGTCCAGCGACCGGCGGCGCGGCGGCAACAATCACTTGTTGCTGCTGATTGATCATCGGGCCATGCAGCGGCACACTCGGCGTTTTGTCGCGGCTGCGAACGAACCCGAGAGACGCCTGATTCTGCTCCTGAATCGGCATGCCCTGCTGCGGCAAACCACCGTGGATAGCCGTGACCGGTGCAGCCGCCGTGGGCGCGACCACGTCCGGAGACTTCAAGACCACGCGCGGCATCGGCTTGGGAGCGGGCGCGATAGCCTCCGATCGCATACTGGGTGCAACCGGCGGCGCGGCGGGAATCGGCGGAGGCTCGGTCACAATGGCTACCTTCTGCTCCGCGCTTCCACTGGTCGCGGCATGCCGCAAATGAACGCTCAACACAACGATCCCCGCCAGCGCCGCTGCCGCCGGCCACAGCAGATTCCACCCCGCGAACCATGGCTTCTTCACCGCAACCGGCTGAGCGGCCTCCGCCGGCTCGGTTTCCTGCGCCATAAACACAAGCTGGCGGCACACGGCGCAAATCGCCAGGTGAGCGAGCGTCTGCTCACGCTCGTGCGCCGGCAGCGCGTGCTCGGCGAAGGCCGTCAGCTGATCGGCGTCCGGGTGCGGTGCGGATTGGAGGAGTTCGCTCATGTCGCCTGTCTGGCCGCCTGATTGGAGAACGGTTGAGTTTGCGAAGTTTGCAGCAGGCTTCGAAGGTTTAGTTCCAGATCGCGCGGATCGCTTCCGAGCGCCTCTTCAGCGGCCCGTTTGCTTAGGCCGCCCGACTGCAGATTCTTCAGCAGTTGCTTGCGCAGATCGGCCGTCAACCGCTTCAGCCGCCGGCTGATCGTGGCCTCATGCACCTTCAGCAGGCGCCCGATCGCAAGCAGCGTCTGCTGATCGAGAAAGTAGGCCGCCAGCAGAAAACGATCCTCCGCCGCCAGCTCCTGCAGCGTCCGCGACACAGCTTCTGCAAGCTGTGTCACCTCGACCGCCGCAGCCGGAGCGGGCGCCGCCGGCTCGTGGGTATCGAGCGGCGTCTCGCGGTACGTCCGCCGATGATGATCCACATGCCGCTGTGCCAGCGTCGTCCGCAGCCAGCCCATGAGCGACCCGCGACCCGAGTAAGAAGTGAGCGGCGAGCGGCGTTCCCCATTACGCTCCGTCAGCCCGAACAGCTCCGAGTAGAGCGAGTCGGCGAGATCGTGTCCCAGCGTCGCCGAACCTGTAATCGCAATCGCAGCCTGGGTCAGCGGGGCGCGATACAGCGCCAGGAACCGCTCCCACGCTTGATCGCGCCCAAGCGCACAGGCCTGCGCCAGCGCCAGGTCCGGCAGCCGCAGTCCGCGATAAAACCCGGCCTTCTGCGCGGCGTCGGCATGCGTTCCCGGCGGCTGATTGTAGTTATGCTTTGCCCCGACGGCCGCCAGCGCCCCGGCCAGTTCCTCGCAGGTCAGCCCACAGCCGTCGGCCTGCGCTTCAATCCAAAGCTCCCGCGCCAGCACAGCCGGAATCCCGCTCGCCGAAGCCGTGCTGGGCGCATCGGGCAGCGCGAGAGCCAGTTCGCCGGGCTGGGATGAAGCCGTATCCACGTCTCTGAAGATACTCCTGCCTTATAGACGAATCACCGAGAAAGCCCGGGTGCCCCATCTCAAACGGCTCTATCATTTGAGGTGGGATCGCAAACCACTCACTTCTCCTCCGGCCTCAACTCATCCACCAGCACCGGAGGCTCGCGATGCGCCGTCGCCTGCTCGTACCCATACGCAAACCCGAGCAACGTCCCATCCTGCCACTGCCGCGCCGACATCTCCATTCCCATCGGCAGCCCGGTCGCGTAGAAGCCGCACGGCACCACCAC
>CAXTMK010000037.1:13416-35421 GCA_964245315.1 uncultured Acidobacteriaceae bacterium
GCGGCCCGCTGCTGGGCCGGCCGTCGGGCTGCGGAATCGTCTCGTCGTTGGGTGGCATGTACAGCGCGGGATAGACGTAGCCGTCCAGGTGATACTTCTCCAGGCCTTCGTTATAAGCCGCCAGCGCTGCCCGCTGCGGAGCGAAGAAGGTCGCCTCCGCCGCCGGGTCCGTCTCCAGATCGACCTGCGGCGGAGGCGTCTGACCCACGCGCCCGCCGGCCCCGGTCAGCGTTCCCGGCAGCGGCGAGCCGACAGCCGCGGCATACGCATCGATGGAGCGATACTCCGCCGGCCCGAAGTCGCGCAGAAACGCCTCCATGCCCTCGCGATGATAGGTACGCGTCCCGATCGCCTGGATCAGCCTGGGAAAGGTCGCGGGCAGCAGATCGTCCTCGATGACAATGGTCGCGCCCGCCGCCCGCAGCTCGGCGAGCGCCTTCATAAACAGCCCGCGCGTCTCTGGCCGCATCGCGTTGGAGCGGCCGGCCATGGCGACTCCTGAAGGGCCCGCTCCCGCCGCGGCCGGCGGAGTCTCCGCGATGATGAACGCCGGCACGCCGAATCGCTTGCCCTTCAGTGAATCCGCCTTCAGGTACTGCGTATACGGTCCCGCCTGCGCCTTTGCGGCCGAGCCCTTCGTCCGGAAGTCCTTCGCATCCTCGCCCGCCATCACGCCCAGCGCAATCGCCGCGTCGGTCACGTTGCGCGCGATCGGCCCGGTGTTGTCGAGCAGCCAGTCCAGCGGCGCAATTCCCGCGATGCTGACCAGCCCGCGCGTCGGCAGCACGCCCACCACCGCGCTGGTCCCCGAAGGCATGCGGATGGAGTTGCTGGTATCCGTTCCGGTGCCCATCTCCGCGAAGTTCGCGGTCACGGCGGTGACCGTTCCGCCGCTGGACCCGCCCGGCGAAAAGCGCGCGTCGTAGGCGTTGCCGGTGCGCCCGAAGGCGCTGCTCTTGTTGGTATCGCTGGCAGCAAAATCCGGCATATTCGATTGCCCGATCAGGATCGCGCCCGCCGCCTTCAGCTTCTTTACCACCGTCGCATCCTGCGGCGCGACCAGTTCGTGGCCGGGGATCATGAAGCCCTTCCAGCCATCGTTCGTCACCAGCCCCTGGATGCTGGTGTTCGACTTGATGATCATCGGCACGCCGAACATCGCGCCGGGCTTGAATGCTTTGCCGCCCTTCGTCGCCGCCGCATCTTCGGCGTCCGCGACCGCCAGCGCCGCCGCGCCGTTCACCGTGATGACCGCCCGGTAGCGCGGGTCGAAGCGCGCGATGCGATCGAGATACCACTGCGTCACCTGCCGCACCGTGTAGCGATGCGCCGCATAAAACTCCTCCAGCTTCGGAATCGTCACCTCGACCAGATCGCGGTCCATCATGGCCCTGGTCGCGGGCGGAGCCGCAATGGAGGCGTGCGGCGCAGCGATCATGCACAATGCGGCAAACAAGATAGCGGAAGAAGCTTTCATATCTGATGAACCGTCCTTTGTCCTTGCTTCTGAGATAGGCCCGGACTTCAGTCCGGGCAATAACGGGACCACAGATCCGGGCTTTAGCCCCCGGGATATGCATTCTATCCAGGGCTTCGGACGTCAAAGGACGCTTCCGACAGTCGGAATCACTAACCGTCGCACTGTTATCTCATTCAATCACACCCACCTCCAAAGATCCTTGCAAGAACCTTCGGCCTCCCCGTTCTCCGCCCAGAGCCGGCAACGGCAAGGAGGCTGTGATGCGGAAGACAAGAGTGTTTGCATGGACAACGTGCCTGGCGATCGTGGTTTTCGGAGCCTTGATCGCAGGCCAGTGGCAGCCTGTCGCGGCAGGCGGACCTGTAGCTATAGGCGGAGGAGACAGCGGCTTCCGCGTCCTGAAGCCGATCGAAAGCGGTGACCTGACTCTCTTTCCCGTCGTCCGCAACGACGGCAAAGCCGCCGCCGGCGCGCAGTTCCTCACCCTCGACGAAGGCTTCAGGAGCGGCGAAGTCGAGGTCACCGAAGCCGGCAAAGTCCGCGGCCTGGTACGTTCCCGCGGTGAGGCGACCACGCGTTACCAAGGCGATCAGGTGAACACGCTCGTCCTTGTCAACAACTCCAAACGCCCGCTGCTGCTGCTCGCCGGCGAGATCGTCACCGGCGGCAAGCAGGACCGCATCATTGCCAGGGATCGCATCGTCCCTGCCGGCGCCGACCCCATCGACCTCTCCGTCTTCTGCGTCGAGCACGGCCGCTGGACCGAAAGCTCCGCGAAGTTCGGCGCGACCGCGAACAACGCCGCGCAGAGCTTCATGGTGCAGCCCGCCGTACGCCAGCAGGCCATGGTCGCGAAAGATCAGCAGCAGGTGTGGAACTCCGTCTCCGGCGCCGTCGCGAAGATGGCAACCGCCGCGGCGCCTCCGCCAAAAGCCGCTCCGCAACCCTACGCGCAGAGCGAGACAGTCATCGTCACATCAGCGCAAAGCTCGGTGGTGGTGGGCGGCCTGGGCACCACCAGCTACGCCAAAGCCATGCAGAACAAGGCCGTCAGTGCGGTGCTCGACCAGGAGACCGCCGGCATGATCCGGTCGCGCGAGCAAATCCTCGCCACCCTCAGGCAGGAGCATGCCGTCGGCGTGGTCGTCGCGGTGCGCGGCGAGGTCATCTGGGCCGACATCTTCTCCGACCCCGAACTGCTCTCGCGCTACTGGAGCAAGCTGGTGCGCAGCTACGCGGCCGAAGGCATCGGCGGCGGCGCAACCCACAAAACCGCAACGATAGCCGACGCGCAAGCCTTTCTCGACACGCCCGCCAACGGCCGCGAAGACTCCGAAGGCGAGGTCGGCGTCTACCGCTACCGCGAGGTGAAGACCGTGCGCACCGACATGTTTTCGCTCGAATCGCTGCTGCCCAACACCGGCTACGACGTCCACATCAGCAAGCTGACGATCAGGAGCCCGCAGCTAAGCTCCGTGTCAGCGCCTATTTATTAGAAAGTAGGCCGCAAGTGAAAAAGCAGATCCTGACGGGATGACAAACAATCAGTTTCGTTTGTCGTCCCGTTAGGGTCTGCTTCTGTCTTTCCTGCACACCTTCCGGATTGGCTTAGCTGTTGATCGCGATGGGCTCAGCCGGAGCGTTCTTGGCCTCCGCGCCGGGCTTGCGGATGTCGATGCCGCCCTTGAAGAAGGCGCCATCCTCGATCGAGATGCGGGCCGCGATGACATCGCCGGTCAGCGAGCCTTCGCTGCGGATGTCGACCCGGTCCGACGCGTGGCAGTTGCCGCGAACCTTGCCCAGCACCACGATCTCGCGGGCCAGAATGTTCGCCGCGACCTGACCGTTGCGGCCGATGGTGACGCGGTTGCCGGGCAGGTTGATCGCGCCCTCGACCTTTCCGTCGATGTAGAGCGATTCCGAGCCCGATACTTCGCCCTTGACGATCAGCGACTTGCCGATAGTGGCCTGCTCGCCGGAGGGAACAGCCGCGGCTGCGGCTGCGGCAGGACGCGCCGGGGTCGCGGTGGTGGCGGATTCAAAGGTGGTGGGTGCGGCGATGGGCGTCGGACGTTGCGGCTCGGGGGTCGAAGGTGTTGCGGGTCCGGTCTGGTTGGGCTTCCACATGGTGGGTTGGTTTCCTTCCTGGGTTCAAGATCAGGCTAAATCTGACGGGCCGCCGGAGTGCCGCAAACCAGCGCGTCTGTTTGAACGATACTACCTGCGCCATGAGATTGCGCTCTTGAAAACCGGGGGCATCGCCGTTGATTCGCCTCTCTTTTCGCGGAGGAATCAAGGTGGTCACGGGTGCCGGCTCCTATCGGCTGGGGTAGACTCCGGACATGCAGACCATTCGCCTTGCGCCCGCGTCTCTGCTGCTTAGCTGCATCCTGGTTCACGCCCAAACCCCGGCTGCCAAAATGGCAAAGCCCCCGAAGCTGCACGCCGTGACGTTCGGCCCGATGCGCAGGGTGCCGTACCCCCCGGCCGACATCTCGCCCGACGACAAAACCGACGACACAACCACGCTGAAGGTGCGCGCTCTGATCGTCGACGACCGCCAGCGTGAGTGGACGATGGGCGACCTGCACGAGGTGACGGAGCGCAGCTTCACCGTGCGGCGCGTGATGCGACTGAACGACGCGCTGGCCACCGACCATGAGCCGCACTGGGTGTGGGAACCCGGCCCGTGGCTGCTGGTCGACCGCGTGACCGGCCACATCGCCGCGCTGCACCTGCCGGAGTTCGACGCGGCGGTATCGAATGTTGTGTGGTATCGCGACTATGCGGCGTATTGCGGCATCGGCACGACGGCCAAAGGCGGCTTGTTCGCGATGGTCTCTCAACTCGGCGCACGGCGGGCAGTCGTCCAGAAGCAGATCGGCCCATGGCCGCAGGCGAATCACTTCATCCCGGTATGCCAGCCGGCCGAGTGGCAGCGGATGCCCATGCGCGTCTCGATGAAGGCCACCGGAGGCGAGGCCATGACGTTCGATGTGGTCGGAACGAGCTCGCTGGTCGAAGAAGGAGATGAACCCTGAATGGCGTTGTTCGTTGTTAGGTATTCGTTCAAAAGTAACAACGAACATCAAAAAAAAGCAGGAGGCCAGGGTGACCTCCTGCTCTGTCGCGGAACCTACGCTCTTAGGCCCGGTCGAGGTTGTGTTAGCGGCGCCATCCGGGGCGGCCGTAGAAGCGGTGATCGAAGCCATAAGGGCGGCCGTAGAAGCCGGGGCGGTAGCCGTAACCATAGCCGTACCCATATCCGTATGCAGGGCCGACATAGGCCGGCGGGTAGACAGGTGGCCGATGATAGACGGCGACCGGTCCAACGCGTACTCCGAAGGCGACCTGTGCGTCCGCTTTTGTAGGTGCCGCGATCGCAAACGCTCCCGCGAGCAAACCTACCGTGAAGACCTTAGCGAACATCGCTTTTACGTTTGTGATTTTCATGACATCCTCCGTTTACCTTGTACCTTGCTGCCTGCTACATACAGGTAAACCCCCGTTGTAGCGGGGGTGTTGTGCGCAACCTTTTTCGTAGGATGGGTTGGGTAAAGGAAATCCAGTGGCCCGAATATAAGCCTGGTTTCGTCAGTAGCCCTGGGTGTGGAGGTAGAAGACGACGGCCGAAGCAAGCAGGCAGTAGATGCCGAAGAGGTACCACTTGCCGGATTCGAGCCAGCTTGACAGCCACTTCAGCGCGACCAGCCCGGCGAGGAAGGCGAAGAACGCGCCGAGCAGGCTGGTGAGGATGCTGCCCTTCAGGTCGACGGTTACGCCGAGCGCGGCCTGCGCCTTCACGTCCTTCAGCATGCGCAGGGCTTCAAGGCCGACTACGCCGGGGGTCAGAATGACCGCGAGCGCAAAGGAGAACCGCTCGGCGCGCTCCTTGTTGGCGCCCGTCAACATTCCGGCGGAGATGGTGGTGCCCGAGCGCGAAAAGCCGCGGAAGGGCAGGGCAAGGCCCTGGACGAAGCCCATCCAGCCGGCCTGGCCCATGGTGACGCTGGTGCCGGAGAAGTTGCTCGTCAGCGACTCGGCGCGGGGAAGTTCTGGCTTCATCTGGCGGCGCTCGATGATGCCTGCGATCAGGATCATGAGACCGGCGGCGGCGAGCGCGGGCGCGATCAGGTCGAGGCGGCCGAAGAGCTGTTCGATCTCGGCCTTTGGCTGGCCCTTGAACATGGTGTGCTCGATCACCTTCTTCAGGCCGAAGCCGATGACGACCGTCAGGATGGTCGCCCAGATGGCGCGGACGGCGAAGCGCTTGAAGACGTCTCCGTTGGCGAAGTAGGTGTTGACCCAGGTCTTCCAGAAGTAGGCGATGACGGCGAACATGGTGCCGGTGTGGAGCATCACCAGCAGGAGCGTCATCTGCGGGCTGGTGGGGTCTAGGTGCATCAGCTTTTCCGCGACGACGACGTGGGCGGAACTGGAGACGGGCAAAAGCTCGGCGAGACCCTGCACTACGGCAAGGATGATGACCTTGAGAATATCCATGAGGGTATTTTAGCTGGGCCACTCCTCGCGTGAGCACGGGAGTGTCGTGGCGGCCGGAGAAGCAGATCCCTCCGCTGCGCTGCGGGATGACAACAAAGAGGCTGCGGGATGACAAACGACAGGGATTAGTCGCGGTCAGTCCCATAGATGGCGATGCCCTGCTTGACGCGATAGGCGATGCTCTCCGCGCGCCGCGTGTAGTCGGAGTCGGGAAAACGGACGTGCATGTCTTCGGCCAGCTGCTGGCAGCGTTTGGCCGCGTCCTGCGAGCGCTTCAGGTCATCCGACACTTTGTACATGGTGACGAGCACGCCCATGCGGTAGACGGCGTTGTACTGGGCTTCGGCCGCTTTGGGCGACTCCAGCCACTGCTCCGCGTACTTCATGTACAGACCGGCTTCCATCTCCGGGCACCTGGGCAGGCCCTGCCAGTCGCCGCACAGCTTGTTGTCGAGCAGGTCGTAGGCGGCCAGCGCGGCGTTCTTCGAGTTGGGATAGTACTTGATGACCTTCTTCAGGTCGCCCTCGTAAAGCTGCGGGCGCAGGTAGGCTTCCTGCTCGTGGGCTGAGGGGAGGGTGGAGTTTTCGGCTTTTTCGAGCTGCCAGCGGATGTCGGCCGAGCGAAAGGCGGCGTCGCCGGCGAAGTGGGAGCTGGGGAAGTATTCGACCACGCGGCGATAGAGCATTTCGGCTGCCTGGGCGGCGCCTTTGGGTGCGTGCGGCTCCTCAGCCAGGTCTTCGAATTGCGCCGCGGAGCCGAAGAGGATGGAGTCGCCATTGGGGGTCTGCGCGGTAATGATGCCCTTGTCGCGGATCCAGCCGGAGGACGGCGTGGGTTCCTTGTCGGAGGAGAACTCGGGCGCCAGGTCGGGATTGCCCTGGTCGGGGGTGTCGGTGTTGGCGAAGACCTTCACCCACGGGCCGGAGTGGTCGATGACGACGACCTCGTGGCCGGGCGTGACCTCGGCGACCTTCTGCGAGGAGTCGTCGGCGGCGACGTAGACGAGGGCGTGGTGGACGACCGTGGCGCGGGCGGATTTGTCGTAGCCGGAGAGGTTGTCCTTCGGCTTTTTCTGGGCGTGCAGCGGTGATGCGAGTAGAAGGACGGTCGTGAGGGCGAAGTAGACCCACTCATCGCGTGAGACAAAGGCGCGATGAGTGGGGCACAGACCGTGACCTGGAAGGATCCGCATACCGGGTTAGACGCCGGCCGTGGCGACTTCGGCGACAAGGTCTTCGCGCAGGGTGGCCAGCAGCGCGGGATCGACGTTGCCTCCGCTCATGATGATGGCGATCTTCCTGGCGGGCGGAAGTTCGTGCGCGTGATAAAGCGCGGCGGCGAGGGTGACGGCTCCGGAGGGTTCGGGGACGAGGTCCGAGTGGGCGAGGAAGACGCGCATGGCGGCGAGAGTTTCTTCTTCCGACACGGCGATGATGCCGTCGACGAAGCGCAGGATGTGCTCGAAGTTAAGCTCGCCCAGAGATTGCGTGCGCAGGCCGTCGGAGATGGTGCTGGAGGTGCGGCTGGCGGGCCACTCGACCAGGATTTTGCTGTCGAAGGACTCCTTGGCGTCGGCGGCGACGGCGGGCTCCGCGCCGAAGACCCTGACATTGGGATTGCAGAGGCCGGCCTCGGCGGCTCGCTTCACGGCCGTCGCCGTTCCCGAGAGAAGGCCGCCGCCGGAGACGGGCGAGATCACCAGGTCGACGTCGGGCAGGTCTTCGACGATTTCCAGCGCGCAGGTGCCTGCGCCGGCGATGATGTGGGGGTGGTTGTAGGGCTCGATGATGGTGTAGCCGTGCAGCGCGGCGAGTTCCTCGGCTTTGGCCTTGCGCGCGGTGCTGGCGGGGCCGACGAAGACAACTTCCGCGCCGTAGGAACGGGCGGCGTCGGCCTTGAGCTTCGGCGCGTTCTCGGGCATGACGACGACGGACCTTGCGCCCAACGCGCGAGCGGCGTAGGCGACCCCCTGGGCGTGGTTGCCGGAGGAGTAGGTGATGACGCCGGCAGCGAGCTGCATGGGCGAGAGCTGCGAGACCTTGTTGTAGGCGCCGCGGATCTTGAAGGCGCTGATAGGCTGTGCGCCTTCGTCCTTGACGTAAATTTCAAAGGGCGCGCCGGGCAGGTCGAGCCTGATGAGCGGCGTGCGGAGCGAGACGCTGGCGATGCGGGCGGCGGCGGACTGGATCTCGGCGAGGGTTACGAAGTTGGACATGCTATCCCATTCTCAAATAAGGAACGCCGCACTGCAACCTACAGAACGCGGCTGGGCATTGGATGACGCAAGATCAAGGTTAGATTTATGCTGGGGAAACCCGCATGGATGAGACTTCAGAATTCGAATTTGGCCGACAACAGCTTGATGACTGTAAGTATCTCTTTGCCAACTCCATTCGCGAAATCGAGGAGCTTACGCTCGAGCTTATCGTCAGCGAGGCGCGTACGCAGGAGCCTATCCTCGTTGCGCGAAACGACTCTTTCTATGAGCAACTTCTGGTCGGTGGCAGACGTATCGAAACCGACGATAGTTGCCGATCATTTCGGCTTGTCTTCGATCGCCACCGCATGATCTCTTATACCGTTTTGAACGAATCATATGGAAGGTACCCTGAGCCTCCGGAGATGTTCGAAGGTAAGCTTTTTCGGATCTTTTCGTGGTCGCATTTGCTTGAGTTCACAAGAAGGACAACTTACGCCAGCGATGAGTATCCGGGACCACTCTTCCATTACCAGCTGGCTTGTCTAAATCATGTTTTCGATGTGATCGCGACCGGCCCCCCGACGATTGACATAGTCGCTGGCGACGATGTGACAAGCGCGGTAGCGCGCGTCAATTGACGCGAATTCGCGGATTTTACGTTTCGCTATAAAAGTACTATTCGTTCGCGCCCTCAGCCCTCAATGTTAGTTTCGTGGCGGGAGGTTCGGTGATGCGCGTTACGGTAAAGGTTGGACGATGAGCTTGTTGAACGGGCGAAGTTCTATACCGGATTGACGGATAACTCGGAGTTGATGAACGCGGCCTTGAAGACGCTGGTTG
This sequence comes from uncultured Acidobacteriaceae bacterium, assembly GCA_964245315.1. Lineage (GTDB taxonomy): Bacteria > Acidobacteriota > Terriglobia > Terriglobales > Acidobacteriaceae > Edaphobacter. The sequence goes on from CAXTMK010000037.1 coordinate 22,441, forward strand.
AGAGAGAAGCATCTCGGCGTCTTGCGCTACTGGGTGGCAGCGATCCGAGCATGAAGTATGTTCCGAGACGGCGGCGGGTTGGTTGATCGTCCATTGGCGAAGCCGGAACAATTAGGTCGCGCCTTCAGCGCTCGGGGTTTGTGGCGGTCGGAAACCCAGGGCATCGCCCTGGGCTGGGATAGGACGGGCCTTCAGCCCTAAAGCTAAATTGCGCGGCCCGGGCGAAAGACAAAAGCGGATCCGTACGGGATGACAACCAAAGGGCCTAAAGCCAGGGCCGTCGGCCATTGGGTACTTCAACCGCATGCATCACCAGCGCGAAGAAGTGGATCAGCCTCCACTGGTCCATCAGCCCAACCCCCTTACCATCCATGTCGATGTGGCTGATCACCGGGCTTACAAGCACGGCCTGCAGCGTCTCGGCCTGCAGCTGGCTGGCCATCCATAGCGTCTCGGCGGAGGGGATGATGTTGTCGGTCTCGCCGTGCAGCAGGTAGACGGGCGTGGTTAGCTTGGCGAGGCTGTTGCCGGGCGAGAGGCTATCCATGTCGGCGACATGCTTCTGGCTGGCGGCGGCGATCATGGCACGAGTCTTCGGGTTGTAGCCGTCCATCAGCTCCATGGCTTCGGAGCGTTGGCGGTCGTCGAGTTTGGCTTCGGCTTCGGTCTCGGCGGCCTTGTCTTCGTACAGGTGGGCGCGCAGCACGGCGCGGATGACGGCTATATCCGGGCGCGGAACGAAGTCTTCAACGTACTCGTATTCGATGACCAGCGGGCCGTACTCGTGCGCGGGAAGCTCCTCGGTGGTGCCGTTGGGGCGTTCGTCGGCGCCGGTCCGGTAGTACTGGACTACTCTTCCCATCGAGTCCTGTGACCCCACGGCGAAGACGAACTTGAACGCCGGGTGGTAGAGCGGGTCATCGGCGGCTATGAGCGACAGGCCGCCCGAGAAGCTGAGGCCCATCACGCCGACGGGGCCGCCCATTTTCTTCGCGAACCACTGGGCGGATTGGCCGATGGTGGTGATGGACGCGGAGCCGACGTGGTAGTCCATGATGTCGGGCAGCTCCGGGGTAAGGACGCGGATGCCGCAGCTGGCCATGGCGGAGGCGAAGGCGGTCAGGCGCGGCTCGTCGATGCCGAGGTGATGGACGCCGTGCAGCACGATGAGCGCGGGAGCGTTGGGATTGTGTTCGGGCAGGTAAAGGCGGGCGCGGACGGCTCCGGATTCGACGTGGAGGGTGACGTCTTCGACGCTGATGGGCTCGGCGACGAACTCGCCCACGATAGCGGGGACCGGCTTGCCGGAGACCAGCTGGAGCACCGCGATGGCCTGCAGATGCGCGCGCATGAATGGCCATCCGGCGAAGAGGAAGATCACGAAGCCCGCGAGGAGAAGCGAGTAGAAGACGATGCGCTCGCGGAGGTGGGTGCGGGTGCGGCGAACGAGTTCCCGAGGACCGAGCGCGCGGGAGTCGCGTAGATTGCCGGCGAGGCGCGCGAGGGACGGTCGGCGACGGGTTGCGGGGTTCGGGCGGCGAGGCATGGCTTTGGAGAATGGTAAACCACGCGATGGGTGTTGGTTCGGGCTGCTCTGGCAAGGTCGTTTGCTTCCGCAAACGATACCCCACCCTGCGGCAAAAGACGTCGCGAGGATGGGGCACCCCACTCAGGGATTGGGGCAGGTGGAGTCGGGTAGACGGCCGGCGGCGGATGCGGCGAGATCGAGCGGACAGATGACGACCCGCTCTTTGTCGAAGAAGCCGAGCAGGTAAAACGGGTAGACGTCGTTAGCCGGCCGGGTGAAGACGCCTGACGGGAGCGAGACTTTGCCGACGATGCCGGTAGCCGGGAGAATCCATACGCTCATCTGCGTGCTGTCGCCGCGGAAGCCGGAATCGAAGTTCTGCCGGTTGGCTCTGACCAGCGCACCGTAGAGCCGGTACGTGCGGACGAGCGGCCCGAGCGGCCAGAGCGAAAGAACCGCCAGGCAGAGCAGCAGCGGAGCTTTGCGAGCGTGTTTGGCCAGCCACTCTCTTTGTCGCTCAGCGGCCCAGGCGCCGGATGCGATGGCCAGGCCGGCGAGGCTCATGGCCATCCATGATTGTCTGAGGAGTTGGTGGCGCTCGCAACAGGTGTAGCCGAATTGCAGGTTGGCGGCCGCGGCTGTCAAAAGGCAGCCGAGCAGGAGCGCCGCGACGACTTCGAGGATGCGGCGCGTGAGTTGTGGCGTGGGCCGCGGCAATCGCGACCAATACAGCCCGATGCCGGTGAACAGAAGGATTTCCATCGTGAAACGGGAGGCGGCCAGAGTTTGCAGCGGACGGAGCCTGATGGCGCTTCCCAACGTTCCGTGGCCGGCGAATTCGGCGACCACATCTTTCAAGCCGGCGATCAGGCTCGCGACGGGATGACTAGCGACCGCGGCGGCGGTTGTGGGTGGTATATCGAGGCTCTCGAACCGATGCAGGCGGCTGCTGACTAGAACGGCGAGCGCGATCGAGAGCGGGACAACATGCCACAGCATCGGCCTGCCTACGCGCCAGCTCGAGCGTCGCAGGCCTTGCGCGATCAGTCGCAGGAGCTGTATCGAACCGTAGCAGAGGACAAAGGTTGCGCCGGCTTCGCTGCTTGCGGCGGCGACGGTCAGGCAGATGGCCGCGAGCAGACGGCCACGTCGGGTGCCCAGCTTACCGTCGACGATTTGCAGGAAGAGGAGCAACGTGGCGGCCAGCGTGGGCAGATAGGCAACCGCGCCGGCCGGCCAGTACAAGACCCCCGTAGCGGCGCCTCCGGCCAGCGACAGCGTCATGAGAGTAAGAGCAGGAATGAGGGCGCCGTCGCGGTGGAGCTCACGTCGCGATTGCCAGGAGGTGAAGAGGCCGGCGGCTATCCAGATTGTCCAAAGGAATGCCAGAAACGCAATGATGAACGGGCGATGGAAATGATTGACGAGCCACCCATAGCCGCAGTAGATCACCTCCGAGATGGGCCGGGGGCTCCAGGAGAGACGCGGCCGGAGGAAAGTCCAGCCGCCGCGCATCTGGTAGAACATTTTGTACTCATCGTAATCCCAGCGCCCGAGCGCGATGAGGCCGGCGTAGGCGAGCAGAAAGAGGCTAAAGAACGCGCAAGCCGCAAGCTCCGGCGTTCGATTCGGCTTAGACGAGGCTGGTTCGATGGAACCTTCGTTCATACCGTTAGATATGTTGCCGTCTTAGCCCCAGATGCGCTGCATGACCAGTTCAAAGCCGCGCATCGGACCCTCGCCCTGCACCGATGAAGGCTCGAAGAGTACATCCGGCGCCTGGCCGGGGCGGTAGATCTCCACGACACGGCGCTCTGGATCGATCAGCCAGGCGATCTCCGCGCCATTGGCTACCCAGCTTTGCATCTTCTCCTGCAAGGGCTTTAGGCGGTCGGTCTCTGAATGGACTTCGATGACAAACTCAGGGCAGGCACGAGCGTAGCCCTTGCGCTGTTCCGGCGATAGGCTGTTCCAGCGCTCCCAACTCATCCAGGCGGCGTCCGGGGCACGCATGGATGTGTCCGGCAGGGTAAAGCCTGCGCTCGATGGGAAATAACGGCCGCGTTTGTCGGTTCGCGCCCACAATGCAAGCTCGACGAGCACCTCGCCTTCCTGCGCCCCACCTTCGCTGCCCGTTGGCGACATGACCGTCAACTCTCCATTCGGCTCGCGCTCAATGCGCAGTGGGTTGTTGTCGGAGCAGAAGCGCTCCAGCTGCTCGTCGTTCATCGCGACTGCGGGCCGGAGCCGGAACGGCAGTTCGAGTTCGCTGAGAGCGAGATTCATGAGATGAGTCTACGCCAGGACCGTGCGAGGGTCTGGCAAATTGTGGGCGGGCAGAATTCTCTGTAAGAGGTCGTTTGCTTCCGCAAACGATACCCCACCCTGCTTCGCGAGGGTGGGGTAAACAATTGTGGCGACTTCAGATTTCCATGATTACGGGCATGATGAGCGGGCGGCGACTGGTGCTCTTCTGGATGAAACGCTTGAGCTCGTTGCGGATTTTTTCCTTCATCACGCCGTAGTCCCGGCGCTCTTCGGTGGAGGAGTTTTCCAGCGTGCGCTGGACCATCGCCCGCGCTTCGCCGACGAGTTGCGGGTCTTCGATGGCGAAGCCGCGCATCACGATCTCGGGTGGACCTTCTATCTTGCCGGTGCGTTTGTTCAGCGCGATGATGGGCAGGATGATGCCGTCTTCAGACAAGTGCTGCCGGTCGCGGATGACCACGTCCTCGACCACGTCGATGGAGCCGCCGGAGTCGATGCAGACGCGACCCGTGGTGACTTTGCCGTTCTTATTGGCGGAATCCTTGGTGAGTTCGAGAATGTCGCCGTCTTCGAGCAGCACGGCCTTCTCGGGAATCCCGGTCGAGAGCGCGAGTTCGACGTGGCGCTTGAGGTGGCGATAGTCGCCATGGACGGGAATAAAGAACTTGGGCTGGACCAGGTTGATCATCAGCTTCAGCTCTTCCTGCGAGCCGTGGCCGGAGACGTGGATGAGGCCGTTGGTGCCGTCGTCATGGATGACGTTGGCGTCGCGCCGCTCCAGATGGTCGATGACGCGATAGATCGACTTCTCGTTGCCGGGGATCACGCGCGAACTCATCAGGACGGTATCGCCGGCGTCGATTTTGGCGAATTTATGGTTGTTGACTGCGGCCCGGCTCAGCGCGCTCATGGGCTCGCCCTGGGTGCCGGAGATCATGATGAGCACCTTGTCGGCGGGATGCTCCTTGATCTGGCCGGGATTGATCATCAGGCCGGGGGGAATCTTCAGGTAGCCGAGATCCTGCGCGATTTCGCTGGAGTTGTCCATGGAGCGGCCGATGACGGCGACCTTGCGGCCATGCTTCTGCGCCAGCTCGAAGGCCAGGCCCATGCGGGTGACGGAGGACGAGAAGCAGGTGAAGAAGAGCTTCTTGCGGGTCTGAGCGAAAATTTCGTCGAGGCGCGGGCGCACCGCTTTTTCGCTCGGCGTCCAGCCGCGGCGATCGACGTTGGTGGAGTCCTGCAGCAGGGCCAGTACGCCGCCGTTCTTGCCGAGATCGGCGAAGGCCTGCAGGTCGAAGGCCTTGCCATCCGGCGGCGAAAGGTCGATCTTGAAGTCGCCGGTATGCAGGATGACACCCACGGGCGTGTGGATGGCGAGCGCCACGCAATCGACCAGGCTATGGGTCACGCGGATCGGCATGATCGAAAACGGCCCCAGCGTGAAGCGTTTGCCAGGCAGCATCTCGATCAGGTCGGCGTCATCCAGCAGGCGATGCTCGTCGAGCTTGCCTTCGACCAGGGCGAGCGTGAACTCCGTGCCGTAGACCGGGACGTTGAGCTCGGAGAGAATCCAGGGCAGACCGCCGATGTGGTCTTCGTGGCCGTGGGTCAGGATGATGGCTTTGACCTTTTCGCGATTCTCGGTCAGGTAGGAGATGTCCGGCACGACGATATCCACGCCGAGCAGTTCTTCTTCGGGAAACATCAATCCGGCGTCGACGACGATGATGTCGTCCTGCCAGCGGAGCGCCATGCAGTTCATGCCGAACTCGCCGAGCCCGCCTAGTGGTACCAGTCGTAATTTATCTTGAGCCATCAACTCTTGAGTTTATCAGTTATGTGCGATGGCTGGCTTTTGCGACTTCAATTGCCAGAGGCGAGAGGCCGCGCCGGCGGAAACCGTCCTGTTCGACGTGTTCGATCAGCGGAGGCTCATGGGATGTCGAGGCTAACGTAAGAGATCTTCCAGCGCCAGCGAAAGCTCGGTCTTCTCATCGCGGTATTTCACGATGACCGGCGTTGCGAGCGACAAACCCCACTCTTTGCCTTTGCCGTGACTGATGGCGCGCGAGCCGGGCACGACGACCGCGCCGGACGGGATGATGAGCGGCGAGTCGGCTGTGGCTTTGAGGATCGTGCCGTTGACAAGGTCGTAAACCGGGGTGCCGCGAGTGAGGACCGTGCCGGCGGCGAGTACTGCTTTCGAGCGCACGACCGTGCCCTCGTAGACGCCGGTGTTGCCGCCGATCAGGACGTCGTCCTCGATGATGACGGGCGAGGCGTTGACGGGCTCGAGCACGCCGCCGATCTGCGCGGCTGCGGATAAGTGCACGCGCTTGCCGATCTGCGCGCAGCTGCCGACGAGCGCGTGGGAGTCGACCATGCTGCCCTCGTCGACATAGGCGCCGACGTTAACGTACGCGGGCGGCACGACGATGACTCCGCCTGCGAGATATGCTCCGGCGCGAACGGCCGAGCCGCCGGCCACGATGCGCACCTTATCGGCGGGCAGGAAGTGCCGGGCAGGGTAGGTGTCTTTGTCGACGAAGGTCAAGCCGCCGCCCGCGTTGACCTCGCGCAGTTTGCCAAGCCGAAAACCGAGCAGGATGCCGCGCTTGACCCATGTATTCACGCGCCAGCCGAGCGGGACGGATGCATCCGGTTCCGCGGCGCGGAGCGTGCCGGCTTCGAGAGCGTCTCTGAGGAGGTGGAAGGCGGCGAGGGCGTCGGCGTCGCCAGAGGCGGACGTGCCCTGCGCAAAGAAGTGTTCGATCGCTGCTTCTAACGATGAGAATTCCGTGTTAACCATTGCTGCCATTGTACTTGCGGTACCGACAGCAGCCCGCCGGCTGTCTTGTTTCGCTGAATAGTTCGACGGCCCTCTGAAACTCAGGCCAACAAATTCCGCAAAGGTTGTATCGATCAAATTTATATGTTCAGACAACCTTATTGCCCGTACATCAAAGGTTGTATTGACAAATAAAAAAAGTGTTGACTAATTCTGTTCCTGCCCGTACCTTTGTGGAATCCGAAGCAAACTTCTTCACCAAATCAGAAGGGAACACCTCCATGCGTATCTCGCTTACTGCTCTTGTAGCCTCTTGTGCCTTGCTCGCCCCTCTCTCAGCTGCCCACGCCGACACGTACGACTTCACCCTGTCAACCACCGCCAGCGGTACTCTGAACGGGATTTCGTTCAGCAATGAGGCCCTCACCATCAGCGGCAGCTATCTCTCGTCCTCCATAAGCTCCGGATACCCCGGCAGTTACACAGCCGCAACTGGGCCGCTCACCTTTACTCTTGCTGGAACGGGAACCTTCTCCTCGTCCAGTGCAACCAACACCATATTCGACAACCAGGGCGCCTCCGTGGCAGGCATCACAGGTAACGAGGCGGATCTGCTGGACACAGGCAACAGCGCCTACGCGAGCTACAACCTGTACACCAGCATCGGTCCCATAACGGGAACAGATGCTTTTCAGGGTTCGGACACTACTACCGACGGCGAACTCCGACTGTCCAGCGCCTCGTCGGTTACGTTCACGAACACTGACATCACACCCGGAGGCGGGAACCTGTCGCCCACACCGGAGCCCTCCTCTCTGGCGCTGATGTCGACCGGACTGCTCAGCCTTGCGGGCTTTGCGCGCCGCCGCTTTCGCCGGGCATAACCAACACGCCGGCACTTAAGCTGTGCTGCTACCGGAAGGCCCGCGGGCATCGCTGCCGCGGGCCTTTCCGTTTCGACAGCAGACCGCCGTTCTACTTCACCAGGGAAGCTTTTTATAGGTCAACGGGATGTAGTACACAGCCAGATACCACGACAGCACGAACAGAACGACCATTGCCGCAACGCCGCAGAAGAACAGCTGCACGGGGAGGGTATGGAGTACCGAATGACCGTGCCTGGTCTGAGAGTTCGGGCGCCAGGCAAAGAGCAGACCGCTGGCGAAGCAGACGCAGCCCGCGATAGCGATCCGGCTGAACGACAGGAAGAGGCGCTCTTCCCAGCGGGTGCCGGGGACGAAAAAAGCGCTGAAGGTTGCGGCGTAGAGCGAGAGGATACTGGCGCAGAGGCCGATTGCTTTGCCAAGTTCGAGAAGCATCGCTTGCCTCCTGCGCTTCAGCTTGCTACGGATTTGCGCGGACGTCCACCGAGTTTGCCGTTGGCGGCTGCGGCTGCGGTCCGGGCCTTGCTGGTTGTGCTGCCGCCGGCTGCGCCGAGGCGCTGGGCCCTCCATTTGCGAGAACCAAAGTGTCCCTTGAGCAAGCCGCCGATATCGAACTGAGCATCGAGCAGTGGGAAGTCGATGCCAAACTGCGACGGAGTAATCGAGATCTTTCGGAGCTGCGCATTTGTGGCACACTGGAGACCTTGCGCGTCGTCCGGGCGAAAGGCGTACCATGCTCCCGAACTGAGGGACAGAATGACTCGGCCGATCTTGCCATCGTAATGTGCCTTCACCATGTGAGGTTCATCCCGAAGTCGCTGCTCCGCACGCGCAGTCGTTGCAGCAAATTCTTCATCCCAGGTCTCCATGAATCTCCTCCCTTGCCTTGCATAATATCGCCTGATGCCGTTGCACCATCTGCCATGCAGGAGATCATATCCCGGGGGCTGAAGCCCGCATATTCTGGTTCCTTTGGTGCCGGGACTCAAGTCCCGGCCTATCTCAGAAGCAGAAACAGCAACAAAAACGGTCACGGGGAATCCGTTAGAACATCCGCAGATTATCTTTACCTGGCGGCGCCTCAACCATCAATCCAAGTTCGCCCACGAGTGTCTCCAACTTCCGTCGCGTCGCTTTGCTCACCGGCACAATCGGCAGCCGCATCGTCTCGTTACCCTTGCCCAGGATCGCCATGACGGCCTTCACCGGCGCGGGGCTTGGCTCCCAGAAGTGGGCCTGCATCAGGCTAAAGAACTGGCGGTTGATGCGGCGCGCCGTCGCCCAGTCGTCTGCGAGCGCGGCGCGGACCAGGTCGGCCATCTGCGCGGGGATGGCGTTCGACGCCACCGAAATCAGGCCCGCGCCGCCGAGCGCGATCGTGGGCAGCGTGAGCAGGTCGTCGCCGGCGAAGACCTTGAACGAGCGCGGAAGCAGCGTGAGCAGCTCGGTGATCTGGACGATGTTGCCGCTCGATTCCTTGATCGCCACGATGTTGGGGATCTCGGCCAGGCGGAGGACGGTGGCGGGTTCGAGATTTGCGCCGGTGCGCGGCGGGATGTTGTAGAGCATCACGGGCAGGTCGGTGGCTTCGGCGATAGCTTTGAAGTGCTGGTACTGGCCCTCCTGCCCGGGTCGGTTGTAGTAGGGATTAGCGGTGAGAATGCCATCGAGGCCGAGCACCTGCGAGAGTGTGCGGACGCGTTCGACCGCAACCCTGGTGGAGTTGTGCGTGCAGCCTGCATATATAGATACGCGACCGGCCGTTGCCGCGCAGGTTACCTCGACCACCTGGAGCCACTCGCCTTCGGAGAGCGTGGCCGCTTCGCCGGTCGTGCCGCAGGGCACGAGCAGGGAGATCCCGGCATCGATCTGAGCGTTTACGAGGGTATACAGCGCGGCTTCATCGACCGAGCCGTCGGCGCGAAACGGAGTTACGAGGGCAGTGCCACAACCGGAAAGTTCCATAGCAGATTCGAGTTTACCGCGTACCGCGCCGCGCTCGCGCCAATGCTAAACGGCGCAGGGCGAAGAAGGATATGGCGGTGTAGAGGAGCATCGACCAAATGACGACGGCCCGCGCGGTGAAGTCGTGCGGGCCGGCGGCGACCAGTGCGGCGACCAGTCCGGGCAGAAGCAGCAGGCTGAGAGGCTCGACCAGCAGGCTGACGACGGCCGGCGCGGAGGTGACGTAGAGCCCGGCGCTGGCGAGCGCGACGATGGCCGCCGCCAGCAGCAGGGCCAGTATCGTCCGGCGCAGTATCAGACCCACTCGCCCGCCCGCATCAGGGGTTCGCTGGAGCCGTCGGCCGCAATGCCGTCTACGTTCATGCGCGCAGACCCGATCATCCAGTCGACATGGATGAGGCTCGAGTTCGCCCCCCTGGCGGCCAGCGTGGCCTCGTCCATGTGCTCGCCGTCGATGAGGCAGGTGGCGTAGGCCTGGCCGAGCGCGATGTGGCTGGCGGCGTTCTCGTCGAACAGCGTGTTCCAGAACAGGATGCCGCTGGCCGCGATGGGCGAAGACGCGGGGACCAGCGCGACTTCGCCGAGGCGACGCGCGCCATCATCCGTCGAGATGAGGCGGTTCAGGACGTCCTCGCCGGTCGACGCGGTGGCTTCGACGATCCTGCCGCCGGCGAACCTGCAGCGGATGTTTTCGATCAGCGTGCCCTGGTGCGAGAGCGGCTTTGACGCCTGCACGAAGCCGTCGACGCGATCCTTGTGCGGCGTGGTGAAGCATTCCTCGGTGGGGATGTTGGGGTTGCAGAAGATCCCGTTGCCGCTCATGCCGCCGCCGCCCGCCCAAAGGTGGTCGTCGGCAAGACCGACGGTGAGGTCGGTGGTGCCGTCTTCGGAGTGGAAACGGAGTGAGTGGAAGCGCTTTTCGTTCAGGTAGGCGACGCGGTCGTGGAGTTCCTGGCTGTGCTGCTTCCACGTAGCGACGGGGTCTTCGCCGGTAGCGCGGGAGGCGGTGAAGATCGCGTCCCATAGCATCGGCACGGCTTCTTCCGCCGGAACGCCGGGGAAGACGAGCGCGGCCCAGGCGGGGGTTGCGGCTGCGAGGATCGACCAGTTGATCGCGTGGCGGGTGATGAGTTCCATCGCGGGTTTGTTGGCCTTGGAGGCGGCGATGTTGGCGCGCGAGACCTTCGCGGGATCCTGTCCGGCGAGCAGCGCGGGGTTGGCGCCGGTGAGCGCGAGGCGCGCGGCTCCGCTGCCGAAGGCCGCCGCGATGCCGTCGGCGAGCCACTGCGGGGCGTGATCGAATCCAGCGTCCGGTCCGAATTTGTAGCGGGCCAGCGCGGTGTCGTCGTCGGCGTAGAGCGTGGTGACGAGCAGCGCGCCGGCCTTGTAGGCATGCTCGGTGATGCGGCGGACGAGCGGCAGCATCTCGGTGGTGGCGGAGATGACGAGCTCCTGGCCGGGCTGCAGGTTCAGCCCGACGTGGATGGCGACACGGGCGAAGCGGTCGAGCTTTTCTTCGAAGGGGAGGGAGGCGAAGGTCGGTGGCGCGAGGGTGGCGGCGGAGGACATAGGATTAGGGTAAATCGTCACCATGCTGCAACGCGAGGTAATGGGCTGGCTTCAGGATGGCGATGCCGCGCCATGGGTGCATTTCGAGTAGGTGTATGTCACCTGAAATAATGATATTTGCTTCCCCATTGAGTGCAAGCTCGAGGAACTTATCGTCCTTCGGATCTCGACACTCAGTTACGGCTTGGACAATGCTTACCGGCTCGCATCGTTCGAACATGGCTGCGACAAACTGCGATGCCTTCGCATCAGAGCGCAAATGGAGGAATTTCTCTCTCCACAAAACCTCTCTCAACTCGTTCATAGTTGCCGACGAACGCAACACTGTCCCCGACTCAAAGGCTGAGCGGACTGCACGTGCAGCCGTCAATCCAGGACTAAGAACAGCACTGATGGAAGTGCTTGTGTCGATGACCGATCTAGAGAACATCGGCGTCGAGGATTCGGGCGACTTCTTCAATCGACATGCCCTGTTTCGCCGCGTTCTCTCGGATTTCGCGTCCGAGTGAGTCCATTGCCGCGAAGAGACGGTCGGTTTTCACCTTGCGGATCAGTACGTAATCATTCATGGACACGATAGCGCCCAAATCCGTCTTGCCGTCGCGAATGATCACAGCTTGCCCCTGTGCGCGATCCAGCAACTGCGGAAGGGTTTGCATTGCTTCGGATTCGGAGACGAGGATCGCCATGAATTAAGCATACTCGCCGTCTTGCCAGCGCGATAGATGAGAATCTGTCCAGCTCGGCATGGCGTAGAGTCGAAGCGGAGAGAGCGATGATCGAGTGCCGAAACCTGACGAAGCGCTACCGCGGACGCCGCGCCGTGGATGCCGTGGATTTGACCCTGGCAGGCGGGATCAACGCGGTGCTGGGGGCGAACGGCGCGGGAAAATCCACGCTGCTGCGGCTGATGACCGGCCTGGAGCGACCGGACGGCGGCAGCGTGACCGTGGATGGGATGACGATGGGGCGGTTGTGCGGCAGAGAATCGGTGTGCTGCCGGATCAGCCTGGACTGTTTGAGTCGCTCACAGTGCTCGAAAATCTCGAGTGTGTCGCTCCGATCTACGGGCTGACGGCCGCCGAAACAAGGGAGAGGGCGTTGGCTTTGCTGGCGCTACTGGACCTGCTGCCGGGACAGCGGACGGTGGCGGCGGAGTGCTCGTATGGAATGCGAAAGAAGACCGCCCTGGCCATGGCGTTGCTGCATAATCCGGCGCTGCTGGTGCTGGACGAGCCATTCGAAGGGATCGATCCTGCGTCGTCGAGGAAGATTGCGGCGATGCTGGAGGGAGCGGCGGCGCGCGGGTTGACGGTGGTGCTGACGTCGCACATCCTGCCGCTGGTCGAGCGGCTGGCGACGAGGACCGTCATGATGGCGGCGGGTTGCATCGCGTGGGACCCGCAGGCGCAGCCGGATGAGCGGCCGCTGGAGCAAGTCTACTTCGAGATGGCGGGCCTGCCGCGCGAGGAGACGCTGCCTTGGCTCGGACGATAGCGGTCTTTCGCCTGCTGGTGCTGCTGGTGCGCCGCGACGCGGTCACCCTGAAGACGATCGGACTGAACAATCTGCTGTTTTGTGCGCTGTTCGTGGCGATGGGCAGCTCGGCGAGGCATGCCTTCTGGAGCACGTTCCTCTTCCAGTTGGTGCTGCTGGTGCCATTGCCGGCGGCGATGGCGTCGGACGCGCTTGCGCGAATCCCACTGTACGCATGGCACTGTGGCCTCTGACCACGGGCGAGCGGCTCGTGGTGCGGGTGGGCGGCGTGGTCTTCAGCCCGATGTTCTGGGTGCTGGGTGTGGGGATGGGACTCTGGGCCGGCGCGGCGGCAGGGGTGGTGATGGCAGGACTCGCAGTGGTGGTGCAGGTGGTGGTCTTTGCTGTGTCGTCGCTGGGCGGAAGGCAGAAGGGGGTTACATTGGTGCCGCGGCCACCGGGGCGCATGGGCGGGCTGGTGCAGGTACAGATGCGCCATC
>CAXTMK010000038.1:0-12399 GCA_964245315.1 uncultured Acidobacteriaceae bacterium
GGACATTTCTATCGAGGAGAATGCGGGGACATTTCTATTGTGGTATGACAGGATATCTTTGGATCGCTTCCGATCACTCGGCAGGATCATAATTCAGATTCTGTCCGAGCCACCGTTCGACGTCCGACACAGCCATTCCCTTGCGTGCCGCATAATCCTCCACCTGGTCGCGGCCGATCTTGCCCAATGAAAAGTACCTCGACTGCGGATGCGCGAAGTAAATCCCGCTGACGCTCGACCCCGGCCACATCGCAAACGACTCCGTAATCCTGATGCCGGTCTTCGCCTCCACATCCAGCAGCCGCCAGATCGTTCCCTTCTCGGTATGGTCCGGGCACGCCGGATATCCTGGAGCCGGACGAATGCCGCGATAGGTCTCCAGCACCATCTCTTCAGGCTTCAATCCCTCATCCAAACCGTAGCCCCACTCATCGCGCACCCGCTTGTGCAGACACTCCGCAAAGGCCTCGGCCAGCCGATCCGCCAGCGCCTCCGCCATGATGGCGTTGTAGTCGTCGTTCTCGGCGCGGAAGCCGTCGCACAAGCCCTTTAACCCAATTCCGCTCGTCACCGCAAACGCCCCAAGCGAGTCGCACAGCCTAGTTTCCCTGGGCGCGATAAAATCCGCCAGCGACCGGCACGGCTCGCTGCCTTCGCGGTTCGCCTGCTGCCGCAGAAAATGAAAGCGCGCAAGCTCCTCGGCTCGCGCCTGGTCGGTATACAGCGCAACGTCGTCGCCGACCGCATTCGCCGGAAACAACCCATACACACCGCGCGCCGTAATCAGCTTCTCCGCGATAATGCGGTCGAGCAGCGCATTGCCGTCCGCAAAGATCTGCCGCGCCTGTTCGCCCTGGTTCTCATGCTCCAGAATGCGCGGATAGATACCCTTCAATCCCCAGGTATGGAAGAACGGCGACCAGTCGATGAACTCGCGCAAGGTCGCCAACGGAAAGTCGTCCAGCACCTGCACGCCGGTAAACGAGGGTCGGGCCAGATCCTCGCTCTTCCACACGATCGGTGTGCGCCGCTCCCGCGCAATCTCGATTGGCACCACCTTTTGCTTCGGCGCCAGGTGGGCTTTGCGCAGCGCATCGTAGTCGGCGCGATGACTCAGCACGAAGGCATCCTTGCCGTCGTCGCTCAGCAGGCTGGTGGTCACCGGCACGGCGCGGCTTGCATCGAGCACATGCACCACCGGGTGGCTGTAGTGCGGCGCGATCTTTACCGCCGTATGCGCCCTGCTCGTCGTAGCTCCGCCCACCAGCAGGGGCAGGGTAAATCCCTGCCGCTCCATCTCCTTCGCAACATGCACCATCTCATCGAGCGACGGCGTTATCAGCCCGCTCAGCCCGATCATGTCCGCCTTCTCTTCCTTCGCCCGCGCCAGAATCTTCTCGCACGAGACCATCACACCCAGGTCGATCACGTCGTAGTTATTGCATGCCAGCACCACCCCGACGATGTTCTTGCCGATATCGTGCACATCGCCCTTCACCGTCGCCAGAATGATCTTGCCCTGGGCCTTGACGATCTCGCCCGCAGCCTCGGCCGCGGCCTTCTCGGCCTCCATAAACGGTGTCAGATGCGCGACCGCCTTCTTCATCACGCGCGCCGACTTCACCACCTGCGGCAGAAACATCTTGCCCGCCCCGAATAAATCGCCGACCACGCTCATCCCCGCCATCAGCGGCCCTTCGATCACGAGCAGCGGACGCCCCAGCTTTACGCGAGCCTCTTCCGCATCAATCTCGATATACGCGTCGATCCCGCGCACCAGCGCATGGCTCAAGCGCTCCTCAACCGTGCCGTTGCGCCACAACTCCGGGTGCCCCACGTCTCGCTTTTGAGACGTGGGCACATCCGCCTTCAGCCTCTCTCCAAACTCGACCAGCCGCTCCGTGGCATCGGGACGCCGGTTCAGCAGCACGTCTTCAACCAGCACCTTCAGCTCCGGCTCAATCTCCTCGTACACCTCCAGCATGCCGGCGTTGACGATGCCCATATCCATGCCGGCCGCAATCGCGTGATACAAAAACGCCGAGTGCATCGCCTCGCGCACCTTGTTGTTGCCGCGAAAGCTGAAGCTGATATTAGACACACCGCCCGACACCTTGGCATGGGGCAGGTTCTGCTTGATCCAGCGCGTCGCCTCGATGAAGTCGACGGCGTAGTTGTTATGCTCCTCCATGCCGGTCGCCACGGTCAGGATGTTGGGGTCGAAGATGATGTCCTCAGGTGGAAATCCAACCTGGTCGACCAGAATGCGGTACGCCCGCTCGCAGATGCGAATCTTCTCCGCGAACGTTGCCGCCTGGCCGTTCTCATCGAACGCCATCACGACCACCGCCGCCCCATACTTCAGCACCTTCGCGGCATTCTGCCGAAACTTCTCCTCGCCTTCCTTCAACGAGATGGAGTTGACGATTCCCTTGCCCTGCAGGCACTTCAACCCCGCCTCGATCACCTCCCACTTCGAGGAGTCGACCATGAACGGAACCTTCGCCACCTCGGGTTCGCTGGCCAGAAGTTGCAGGTAGCGCGACATCGCGGCGACGCCATCGATCATTCCCTCGTCCATGCAGATGTCGATGACGTTGGCGCCGTTCTCCACCTGCTGGCGCGCCACGCTGACGGCCTCTTCGTATTTGCCGTCCTTCACCAGCCTGGCGAACTTCGGCGACCCCGCCACGTTGGTCCGCTCGCCGATCATGATGTACACGCCCGGCTGCTGCGTAAACGGCTGCGAGCCCGAGAGGCGGAGGGGCTTCGATCGTATTTCTGCTGTTTCTTGCAATGTTACCTCGCCTGCTCAAGATTGACTTGCCCGCTCACATGGATTGCCCCGTGAGCTCCAGAACACGCTTTTTCTTCCAGAAGATTAGGTGTCACGTACAGCTGCACGATCCGGCTCGAAGGAGATACCCGGGTGCGCGGAGGTTGAATGATTCGTACATCAGGAAAGATGCGCGCGGAGTAGGCTCCAGACTCTTGCACGCCAACGGAGCCGACCGGGATCACTAGATACGTTCTCCAGCTGATTCGTCGATGAGGAGCTACAGTTCGTACGATGGAACGCGAAGTCCGAACGACGTCCGGATAGTACTGCCAGACCCCATCCGCCGGATCTTTTGTGCTTTCTGGGTAGAACAACTTAAAACGCTCCCGAACGTTTGAACCTATAGCTACCTTGATGGGCGAATCTGAGCCGTTGCGTAGAGTGTGGTCGACTTCGTAAGTCGCCTCGAACCCGCTACTATCTGTAGACGAACAGCTACTCTGCTGTCCCAGTCGGACAACGACGGCTTGCGCTCGCAGATGCGAGTGGCTTCCTAAGAGAGTTATCGCTGCAAGCGCAAGTAAGACTGTCGAGTGCCCCCTTGTTCCTCTCAAGCGGCCACCACCTCTCGGGCTAAAGCGCGCGGAGCCACGCCTTCGAGCGCCTGCGCGATCGCCGCAATATGCTCCGGCGTATTGCCGCAGCACCCACCGGCGATATTGATCAGCCCATCCTTCGCAAACCCGCCCAGGAATCGCGCCATATCCTTCGGCCCCAGGTCGAAGCCCGTCTCGGAGAGCGGATTCGGCAGCCCCGCATTCGGATAGCACGAGATAGCCACATCCGCCTTCTCCGAAAGCTCGCTCAAAAACGGATACATCAGGTCCGGCCCCAGAGAACAGTTCAGCCCAACCGATAGCGGCTTCACATGCTTCACCGCATTCCAGAAAGCCTCCGTCGTCTGCGCCGAGATCATTGTTTTTTTTAATGTTACGTCGGCCGCCGAGATCATCACCGGCAGCGCAATCCTATCCTCGTCGAAGACCTCGCGAATCGCCACCAGCGCCGCCTTCGCGTTCAGCGAATCGAAGATCGTTTCCACCAGCAGCAGGTCCGATCCGCCCGCGATCAGCGCCCGCACCTGCTCCGCATAGGCCGTCTTCACCTGGTCGAACGTGACCACGCGAAAGCCCGCATCGTCGGCATCGGGCGAGTTCGAAAGCGACACCGTCAGCGGCCCGATGGCGCCCGCGACAAAGCGCTGCCGCCCCGTCTCATCGCCGATTCGATCCGCCCACTCCCGGCACTGCTTCGCCGACTGCTCGTTGATCTCCCACGCCAGCGCGGAGAGCATGGGCGAGTCGATCACCTTCTGGTAGAACTCCGGATCCTTGCGTCCTCCGGTCTCGCGCGGGTCGTCGACGAAGAACTCGCTCTGCGTGATGCTGGTTGCGCCGAACGTATTGGTCTCGATGATGTCCGCGCCGGCCTCCAGAAAGCGCCGATGGATATCGCAGATCATCTTCGGCTGCGTCAGCGAAAACAGGTCGCCGTTGTTCAGCAGGTCTTTTTCCGCGCTGGCAAAGCGCTCGCCGCGTATGTCGTGTTCCTTCATCCCGTAGGTGCGGATGGTCGTGCCCATAGCGCCGTCGATGATGGCGATGCGCTCTTCAAGAATCTTCTCCAGCGGATGCTGCTCGTGTCTGCTCATAGCGTCATCTCTCAGGATACAAGGGTTGTGGTGAGCACAACAATCTGGGTGCCCCACCCTCGCGGCTCCATCGCAGGGTGGGTATTGTTTGCGAAGCAAACGACCGTCTTCTCGCGGCGACACAGATCTGGGCTCACCTAGAACAACCGGCCATCCGCCTCATCCACCAGCGCCGCCAGAAACTCCCGATGCATCCGCATTCGCTCGTCAGCCAGCGCGCGGGATGCAAGAAGATTCAACATCGTAGGCAGGGTGTCGATTGCCTTCTGAAGAGATGTCTGCGCGTCGGTAAACGTCACAAACCGGGTATCCCGCCCCACCTTGCAAACCGTCCGCACGATCCCAATCGCGCCCAACTGCTCCAGGATGTCCGCATCCCGCAGGATCGTCGACTCCATCGTCTCCGGCACATCGTGCGGCTGATGATGCGCAATGCACTCGATCACAGCCGCAACCTTTTCTTCTGGGAAGCCGATACCGGCAAGAATGGCAGGGGTCCGGTCAACCGTGGACGCCACATGGTCCCACCTCGCCAGCAGCTCCGGGTCTTCCGGCCGATGCCCGACGAAGACGCCAAGATCGTGCAGCCACGCCGCTGCATAGACAACATCATCGTCATAGGCAAGACCCTCGCCGATCCGCTGTGTCAGTGCGTATAGCCGGGGCTGATGACCGTACTTCTCCACCGGCAACGCCTGCCTGCGGATGTACTCCGCAAGCTCAACGCGCCAAGGCTGCGCAGGATCGGTCGTTGCACTACAGCAGCTTGTCGCGAAGATCTTTGCCGCTCTGCGGATTCAGCGGCATTGCCGGCTTGATACCCACCAGCAGATCTTCCTTCCGCATCACCAGCGTGGTCGCATTCAGGCTGGCAAGCTCGAACCCATGCCCATGCGTGATCGCGTCCGTCGGACAAGCCTCCACGCAATACCCGCAAAAAATGCAGCGGTTGTAATCGATGTTGTAAACCTTGGCATAGCGCTCGGCCGACGAAATCCGGACCTCTTCGGTGTTTTCGGCGGCCTCGATGTAGATGCAGTTCGACGGGCAGGCAGCCGCGCATAGAAAGCAGGCGACGCACTTCTCCAGGCCGTTTTCATCGCGCTGCAACTGATGCTTGCCGCGAAAGCGCTCCTGAAAGATAGCCCCGCGCATGGGTCCGGGACCGTCGGGATAGTTCTCGACCTCGGTCGGCTGGAACATCTCGCGGAAGGTGATCGACATTCCCTTGGCGATCGCGGCGGCGTCTTTGATCATCGACATAGAACAAGTATAACCGCTCAGGCGCTACTTCACCTCAGCATCGAACACGCCCGTCTCCACAGTCGCCCTATGCTTCATCTGGATAAAGATCCGATACCGTCCCGCCGCCGGAAATCCATACGGAAAGCTCACCTCCGGCGCGATTGGCCCGCTCTCACTCATCGCAGCCATGCCCATACTCTCATCCGCCAGCATCACATCCGCCATCGCCGCCGAGCCCTCCGGATGCGTGTGCGCGAACACCGTGCCATCTGTCTTCACGAACGCCGCATGCCCCGCCATCCCAAGGTAAGGCTGCAAGTCCGCCGCCGGCTTGCCCGCCGGGTCCAGCAGATGAAACGTGAAGCTATACGCCGTACTCGCAGTCAGCCCCGCCGGTTTGTCCCACACCATCGTGTAGCCGTCGGGCAGCTTGTAGGACGCGCCCAGTTCCCCGTTCGCCAGCGGAGCCGGCAGCGCCTCCGCATCTTCGCTATCGAGCGCCCTGCCCGCCATCCCGGGCGGTATGTCCACCGTCGCCTGCAGCGTCTCCGGAAAGCCGTTGGCATGTACCACGTCGCCGAAGAGCTCATACTGTCCCGGCGGCATCGCGGGCAGCGCATCGCGGAAGTCCTTGCCGCCGATCAGCGTGGGATGCAGATGGAACGCAGCATCCATCTCCGGAATGCGGATCGCGTACAGGTGCATCACCTTGCCGTGGTCCAGCAGATACTTGTCGGCGTTTTTATCGGCCATGCGGCGCTTCAGTTCGGTCGTCGGACGCGACCCGACTATCAGATCGAGCCGGTTCCCCGTCAGGCTCACGCCCAGCGGCAGCGGCTTGTAGATGTTGTCGGAATAATCCGCCGCCTCAACGTTCCACCAGTGCCCCGCCAGCACCACGATCAGCACCATCACCGCCAGGCTGACCGAAGTCGCGATCAGGGAGCGCCGCCGTACTGCGGGTGAGGGCGCGACGCCGGGCTGCAGCCGCGCCTCGGAGAACGAAGCCGCCACAATCCCCGCCATCGACAGCATCAGGAACAGCCCCAGCAGCGCCAGAATCGTTCCCATGCCCTTGTCCATCTTCATCACCGAGATGGGCACCGCCAGCACCGGCACCGCGCCCACCTGGTGCCCGCCCGCGCCATCGATATCAAGGCGCACCTGCCAGGCGCCGCTTCCCATAATCCAGACTGCGCCGGTGTAGAAGGCGGCGTCGGCGCCGGACGCCTGCATCACGTCGCCTGCGGGCGGATGCCTGGAAGCCTCGCCCGTAACCGGCAGCGGCGTCACCTTCAGCCCGGAGATGGCCGCGCCGTTGCTGCGCACCTCCACGGTGGCCACGCCTGGAATCACATTCGGCGGACGCACCGTGACGTACAGCGTATACGGCCCCGCATGCACGGTCTCGAAGACATCCTTTGAACCGACGTGAGCGTGTGCAAAGGGCGCGAACAGCAAGCAGAAGAGCAGAGCCAGCAGGCGCCTCATCGCTGCACCCCGCGCATCCACTTGCCGAACCACAGTCCAAACCACGTGCTCAGGAACGCGCATCCCGACGCCCACATCAAGCCCGTGGCGAGGACAAAACCTGCCGCCGGCTCCGCGAACTCGCGCATGCGGTCGAAGCCGTTCGGCCGCGAGTTGTAATCGAAGTAGATGGTTCCGAAGAAGCGGTTTTCGCTCGCCTTCGAGAGCAAAAAGCTGGCGAACGGCCACTCCACCGCGAAGATGACCGCAACGAAGACGATGCCGGAGACAAGCGCAATCTTCCAGGCGCTCCACATGCGCAGCCGCTGCCACAGCAGGTCAAGCACAATCGCGGGCACGATAATCAGCACGGGGAACTTCGCCGGCACCAGGTGCGTCACCGGAAAGTAAACGGGGCCGAGCTTCGGCGATGCCGGAAACAGCGGCAGAATCAGAATCTCGGCCATGACCAGGAGCGTGTACACGCTGGCCGCGATAGTGCAGGCCCAGCGATTGCCCGACGCCTTCCAGATCGCCGCAAAGGCCATCGGCACCGCGATCCCGAGCGCGATGTAGCAGCCCGTCGTGTGCAGCACGACATCCCACGTCTTCTCCTGAATGAAGAACATCTGGCCCACCACGGTAATGCCGCCCACGTAGAGGAACAGCGCCTGCAGCTTCTTGTATGTACTGGCCGATTCGGCATCGAGCGGGTTGATGCTGGCCGCCGCGGATAGCCGGTTCATCGCCGCCAAAATCAAAAACGTGACCCCGACCGACACGCCGCGAATGCCCAGAATCAACAGAGTATGCGGCGGCGAGATGATCTTCACATCCAGCCCGTAGGCGTTGTGCCACCAGTTATCGAATGGCGCGGACGTAAGCATCGCAATCCCGCCCCAGGCCGCGATAAACGCTCCCAGCGGCGCGCGGAAGCCGAGCACCGAAACCGACTCCGCTTTGAGCCGTTGGTTACTGCCGAAGGTCGTGTACAGGATCAGATAGCCGCAGATGAGCGCGGCGAGCACGCCGCACGCGTAGATCATCAGGTGCGCCGGCGTCAGGAACGAGTCGCGCCCGATCGAGCGGTGCCACGAGACATCCCAGGTGCCGCCTATGGTCGACGACGTAACGGCGAGCGCGCCGGCCCAAACGGTCCAGGGCACGCGCACGCCGCGTTTGGGATTCGGAAGTTCAGAGGCGAATGATGCGGCTGACGTAGCGATGGCGATAACCCTCAAGGCAGATTCTAAGCCGGTATAACGATTCTACCCGCGTACCTGCGCACAATGCTCTGACGTTTCTACCGTCCAAATGCAGTGCGGCAAGTCAACAAACAAATGTGACATTTGTCACTTCGCCAGCTCGGCACAGAACTCCTTCCAATCCGCGACCGTCTGCTGGGCATACGCCCTGGCAAACCCCTGAATTCCCTGTTTGAACCGAACGCCGTTGCCCATATAGCCGTGAATCACGCCTGCCTCGCCCGAGCGCGCATGCCCCCGCGCCAGCATCTCGCCGCACACCGTCGCATACGCTCCCAGCCCGGCCGGGTTCAGCGTCTCGATATCGACCGATGCCTTGTGGTCGTTCAACTGCCGCACCAAAAAGCCGCGCCCGTCGATCGTCGTCCACCCCAGCAGCGGGTCGGACTGCAACTGCATCGCGCGCTGCCCCTCCGCCGTGCGCTGGCCGTCGTTCTCCGGCGGCGGAATCTCCTGCGGCAGATACGGCGCGTACGCCGACTTCGACTCCTGCTTGATCTGCAGAAACATCGGATCGCCAACCCCGTTGCCCTGCATCAGCACGCAGTAGTCGCGCAGCCCGACCGAGCCGGTGCCGACCACCTTGAACGCCACCGCAACCGGGGTGAACTTCGCGAAAAAGTGTCGCCGCTCCGGCAGCAGACTTTGCGTGTATTCCGGCAGCGCAGCCAGCACCGCTTCAGACTCCTTGCCGGAGACCGGCCGAAGCACAGGCGGGTTCGACTTGAATACACGCTCGCCCTTAGCGTTCTTCTCCGTCAGCCGCTCCAGCGAGACCGCCGGCGTCTGATGCTGCGCCTTGCGCAATATCTTCGAGATCGGCGCGATGCCGCCCAGCCGATGCACCTGGTAGCGCGCCACCGCGAGCACCGGCATGCCTGCAAACTGCCGCATCATGTCGCAGTAGGACGCCAAAAACTGCTCGACCGCTTCCGCACAGCCGCCGGGTTTGATCTTCGCCGTCCCGCCGGCCAGCACGATGCTGGTCGCCATGCGCTTCACATCCCACTCGAAGGGTCCGCGCAGCGTCTCGTCGAAGTCGTTGATGTCGAAGATCAGGCGGCCATCGAGCCCAAGATACGCGCCGAGATTCTGCACATGCGCGTCGCCGCAAAGCTGGTTGACGATCTGCGTGTGCGGCGAGAGCGACAGGTCGTACGCCATTACCGGCACCGCGCCGCGAAAGAACGCGAACGGCGAGCAGGCCATGCGCTCGTTCTTCAGCCTGATCAGCGCGGGGATGCGGTCATGCACCGACTGCGCCAGCAGATGGCGCGGCGTGAGCTTGCGGGCTTCGGGGTTCCAGTGCGCGAGATCGGTGCGCGGCATGACCTTGCGCTGCCGCTCGCCGCGAGCGCGTGCGGAGGCTTCGGTTGATGTTGTTTTCACGGGCTTTAGTGTACGGCAGCTTGGCAGCGGATGCCGGTTTGTGTTTGACTTTCGCCATGGTCAACCAAGCCTCTCGCCGCCACTTCCTCCGCACCGCACCGGCCGCCGCCGCAGCCGGGCTCGCCCTCACAGACGCAAAGCTGCTCGCCGAAGCCGCGCCGCCGGCCGCGTTCCAGGTCTTCACCGCCGCGCAGCTTACGGACGACGCCAAAGCTGTCATGGCCAGGCCGGGCAACAACAATCTCGTGACCCTAAAGGAGACGACGGTCGTGATGACCACCGAGGTGGCCCACGCCGCGAAGGAATTCGAGTGGCACGAGCAGCGCGACCACATCGTCCAGATTCTCGACGGCAGCACGCTCTACGAGCTCGGCGGCACACCCAAAGGCACCCACGGCAACGCAGGCAAGGCAGGCGAGTATCTCGCGCCCGACAGCGATGCCCCCACCAAATTGACGCTGAACAAAGGCGACATGCTGACCATCCCGCGCGGCACGCCGCACCGCCGCACCACGACCGGCAGCGTTACGTTCATCCTAATCTCATCGCAGGGGATGGTGATGTAAGCCGCACACGCACCTACCGCAGATGATGCCGCAGGAGAACGTCGCTCGCGAAGAAGACGAAGAAGACGATCGAAACCACGCCATTCATGGTGAAGAATGCCGCGTTCATTCGGGTGAGATCGCCAGGCGAGACGATCGAGTGCTCGTAGAAGAGCAGCATCGCGACCAGCGCGATCCCGATCCAGGCCACTATCCCGAGTCCGAAGAGCTGCGTAAGCCAGAGCGACAACGCCAGCATGACGATATGCAGCGAGCGTGCGATCGTGAACGCTCCGGCGACGCCGATAGCGGCAGGCAGGCTCTTCAGGCCGGCGGCGCGATCGTGCGCGGCGTCCTGGCAGGCGTACAGCATGTCGAACCCACCCACCCAGCACAGGACGATGAGCGTCAGCACGACGATGCGCGGATCCAGCGTGCCGCGAATCGCGATCCACGCCGCCGAAGGCGCGACGCCAAGCGCCAGTCCGAGCACGAGATGCGACCAGCGGGTAAATCGCTTCGCATAGGAATAACCCAGCACGATCGCGAGGGCGAGCGGCGACAGCAGCAGCGTGAGGCGATTCAACTGGGCCGCCGACGCGATAAACAACGCACCGCAGAGCAGCGTGAACCAGCCCACAAAGCCGCGCGAGAGCAAGCCGGCAGGGATGGCGCGCATGCTGGTGCGCGGGTTCACGGCGTCCAGTTCGGCGTCGGCCCAGCGATTGAAGGCCATGCCGGCCGAACGCGCCGTCACCATGCAGATGACGATCCAGAAGAGTTGCATGGGCCGGGGCCAGCCGGACGCGGCCAGCATGGCGCCGGTAAGCGCGAACGGCAGGGCGAAGATGCTGTGCTCCCACTTGATCATTTCGAGCGTGGTGCGGGTTTTGCGCCAGAGGGTCATCATTGCCTCATCTACCATGCTAGGCCAAATCGGCGTCCGGCACACGCGCTGGCACCGAAGGAGAGCGTATCGCCCGGTTAGTTGTAGCGCGGTAACCGGAACCGCGCGTTAGCCTTGGTACGATGCCTGCTCCCGCCAAAACTACGCACTGGCTGAATGCCGACCGGCTGAACGCTTACCCGCGCATCCTTCTGGGCATGTTCGTTGCGACGACAGCGGTGTGGCTCTTGGTCTCGAAGCACATGGTCGACTTGCAGGGCAAGCCCTTCGGCAACGATTTCATCACGTTCTGGGCGGCCTCGAATGCGGCGCTGCATGGCCATGCGCCGGACGCTTACAGCATCGTCAAAATCTTCCAGTACGAGCAGATTGCAGTTCCGGCTTCGAAGCTGCTATTCGGCTGGTACTATCCGCCTACGTTCTATCTGATCGCTCTGCCGCTGGCCCTGCTGCCGTATGTTGCGTCCTTCTTCGTGTGGATTCTGTCCACGCTGGCGCTGTATGTCGCCGTGCTGCAGCGGGTCGTGCAAGGCAGCGCGGCGATGTGGTGCCTGGCGGCGTTCTCCGGGCTGTGGATCAACCTGCTGCATGGTCAGAATGCGTTTCTAACGGCTGCACTTGCCGGAGCGGGGATTCTCTGCCTGAAGCGCAGGCCGTATCTTGCCGGAGTATTCATCGGATTGCTGTCCGTAAAGCCGCACCTGGCGCTGCTGTTTCCGGTCGCGCTGCTCGCGATTGGCGCGTGGAGAACCATCGCCAGCGCGGCTGCCACGTCCTTCTTGCTGACCGCCGCAGGGACGCTGGTGCTCGGCCGGGACACGCTGACGGCATGCGTTGGCGCGATGGGCCAGGCGCGCTATTTTCTCGAGAACGGCGGGCTGCCGTTGCAGAAGATGCCGACGATGTTTGCGTTCGCGCGCCTGCT
Organism: uncultured Acidobacteriaceae bacterium; assembly: GCA_964245315.1. Classification (GTDB taxonomy): domain Bacteria; phylum Acidobacteriota; class Terriglobia; order Terriglobales; family Acidobacteriaceae; genus Edaphobacter. The sequence goes on from CAXTMK010000038.1 coordinate 12,237, forward strand.
GGGACTGCCCGTCACAGTGGCGTACGGCCTGCAGGCCATCGTCGCCGTGGGTGCGACAGTCGCCGTGTGGCGGGTGTGGCGGAAGAGCGACGACTGGGGCCTGCGCGGAGCCGTGCTGATGTCGGCTACCTTTCTCGTCAGTCCGTATGTGTTCGACTACGAC
>CAXTMK010000038.1:12409-18471 GCA_964245315.1 uncultured Acidobacteriaceae bacterium
CGACCTGGCCTGGCTGGCGTTGCCGATTGCGTGGCTCGCGGCGATCGGTATCCGCGATGGCTGGATGAGGGGCGAACGGGAGATGCTGACGCTGGCATGGCTGGTCCCGTTTGTCATGGCGCCGATCGCCTCGGCGAGTGCGGTTCAGGTGGGCCCGTTTGTGTTGGCGGGAATCACCTGGATGGCGTGGCGGCGGGTGCGGTTTCAGAGCGTTTTGCTATCGACTGACGTCGAACTGGCGGCGATTGGGGCCGTCTAGAACAGCCTGAGAGTCCGACTTAATTCATGGGCTTTAGGCCTGGGAGCTGTAAGCTGAAAGCTCGGTACACCTGCTCTCCGGGCTTATGATGACGCGAGCGGCAGATTTTTCATCTAACAACCCAAACGTTGGTTCAGGAGAGCACATGCAACTTGGAATGGTAGGTCTCGGCAGGATGGGAGCCAACATGGTGAAGCGCCTGGCCGCCCACGGGCACGAATGCGTCGTCTTCGACATGTCGCCCAAGGTGGTTGCGGATCTGGCGTCGCATGAGGGCGTTACCGGCTCGTCGTCGATGGAGGATATGGTTGGCAAGCTGAGCAAGCCCCGGGCGATCTGGCTGATGATTCCGGCCGGTGTGACGGAGAAGACGATCGAAGAGATCAAGCCGCATCTCGAGCCGGGCGACATCCTGATCGACGGCGGCAACTCGTACTACATCGACGACATTCGCCACGCCAAAGCGCTGGCGGATAAGCAGATCGAATTCGTCGACGTAGGCACCAGCGGAGGCGTCTTCGGGCTGGAACGCGGATACTGCCTGATGATCGGCGGCAAGGAAGAGGTTGTGAAGCATCTCGATCCGATCTTCAAGACCATCGCGCCGGGCAAGGGCGATGTCAGCGTCACGCCGGGGCGCAAACCGGGACAGGGCACGGCCGAGGAGGGCTATCTGCACTGCGGCGCCAACGGTGCGGGACACTTCGTCAAGATGGTGCACAACGGCATCGAGTACGGCATGATGGCCGCCTATGCCGAGGGGCTGAACGTGCTGAAGGGCGCGAACATCGGCAATCGCCAGGACGATATCGATGCCGAGACGACGCCGCTGCGCGATCCGGACCTGTACAAGTTCGACTTCGACCTGCCGGAGGTTACCGAGGTCTGGCGGCGCGGCAGCGTTGTCGCCTCATGGCTGCTCGATCTGACGGCGGCGGCGCTGATCGAGGATCCGATTCTGTCGAAGTTTGGCGGACGCGTGTCAGATTCAGGCGAAGGACGCTGGACGGTCAAGGCCGGCATCGACGAGGGCGTGCCTACGCCGGTACTGACCACGGCGCTGTACGAGCGGTTCGACTCGCGCGGAAATGCGGACTTTGCCAATCGTATTCTGTCGGCGATGCGGTATGAGTTTGGCGGGCATCTGGAGAAGCCGGCGGAGAAGTAGGATTCGCCACTCGCCGAGCCCCTCCACGCCATCGTTTAGCGACTCAACTGAAAGGGAATGTTTGTGACTCAGCCTTCAAATCAGCCTCACTCCGATGCACTCGTCTTCTTCGGCGCAACCGGCGACCTCGCCTACAAGAAGATCTTTCCCGCGCTGCAGGCGATGGTGAAGCGCGGCTCGCTGACGGTCCCGGTGATCGGCGTCGCCAAGGCCGGTTGGGGACTCGACCAGCTGAAGGATCGGGCGAAGGACTCGCTGCAGAAGCACGGCGGCCTCGATGCCGCGGCGTGGGAAAAGCTGAGCGGATTGCTGCGCTATGTCGACGGCGACTACTCCGACCCGGCCACGTTTACAGCGGTGAAAGAGGCGCTGGGCGAGGCCAGGCATCCGGCCCATTATCTGGCGATTCCTCCGTCGCTGTTCGAGGAAGTGGTGGAGCAGCTGGTAAAGTCGGGCTCGGCGGACGGCGCGCGCATGATCGTCGAGAAGCCGTTCGGCCACGACCTGGCTTCGGCACAGGAGTTGAACCGTATTCTGCTGTCGGCCTTCAACGAGGCTTCCATCTTTCGCATCGATCACTACCTGGCCAAGGGGCCGGTGCAGAACATGGTTTCGTTCCGGTTTTCAAATGCGTTTCTCGAGCCGATATGGAATCGCGATCACATCGAAAGCGTGCAGATCACGATGGCTGAGGACTTCGGCGTGCAGGGACGCGGCGCGTTCTACGACGATACCGGCACCATTCGCGACGTCATCCAGAATCACCTGTTCCAGCTGATGTGCAACCTGACCATGGAGTCGCCGGCACGCAACGACAGCGAGAGCGTGCGCGACGAAAAGGTGAAGGTGCTGAAGGCGATCTCACCGATCGCAGCGAAGGACCTGGTGCGCGGGCAGTTCAAGGGCTATCTGGATGAGAAGGGCGTTAAGCCGAACTCGAAAACGGAGACGTTTGCCGCGCTTTGTTTGGAGATTCAGTCGTGGCGTTGGGAGGGTGTGCCGTTCTTCCTCCGCTCGGGCAAGAACATGCCGCTGACCTGCACGGAAGTCGTCGCGCGTTTCCGCAAGCCGCCCTCGACGAAGTACAGCGAAGATACCGTCGCGCAGAATTACATGCGCTTTCGCATCAGCCCGGATATGGCGATAGCGATGGGCGTGTGCGTGATGTCGACCGACTTTATGGGCAGGCAGGAGCCAGTCGAGCTGGAGGTCAGCCGGCATCCCCGGCCCGAGGAGATGGAAGCTTATGAGCGCGTGCTGACCGATGCCATGGCCGGCGACGCGACCATCTTCGCGCGGCAGGACTACGTCGAAGAGGCGTGGCGGATCGTCGACCCGGTACTTAAGGAAGACACCAAGGTGTTTCCTTACGAGCAGCATACCTGGGGGCCGGCGCAGGCTCTGGCGATCCTGCCGCCGGGCGGCTGGGTGGCTCCGCAGCTGGAGCCGGGAGAGGTGCCGGCGGCCACGTAACGGTTACTTCTTCACGAAGAGCGACTTCGCGCACATGGTGTGCACGCCTTTGTTGCCGTCGACCAGTTCCGTGATGTCGACATCGCACGCAACCGAGATGAGCGCGTAAGCCTCCTCGCGGCTCATGCGAGGGTGGTCGCTCATCTGTTCGGAGAGAAACGTGATCATGTTGCGGACCGAGATTTCGGTCGCCCTGGTCAGATCCTCGTCGAAACCCATGGAGATGTAGAAGTTGGGCGTCTCGCCGCGCGGCCATTCCAGCGGTTTTTCACCCTCGACCTTCTTGTGGACGATGAACTGGAACGTACCCGTAAGCTGAGTCTCCATGGCGGTGATATCGACCTCGCCATTGCCCTGCCCGGCGTGGCCGTCGCCTGCCTCGAAGAGCGCGCCTTTGGCCTGGACCGGGATGAAGAGCGTGCTGCCCTCGACCATCTCCTTGTTGTCCATGTTGCCGGCGTGCGTCCCGGGCGGCGCGGAGTTCAGCTTGCCCGCTTCCTCGGGCGGCGCAATACCCATGCTGCCGAAGAACGGATGCAGCGGAATCGTAATGCCGGGCGCGAACGCCGCGGTCATCTTCTTCAGGTCGAGCGGAATGATCTTGTTGTAGCCGTTGGGGAAATCCCTGGCGAGGAAGCCTTGCTTGCCAGCGCCGTTGCAGGCCCACGGCACGTCGATCTGCACCTTCTTAATGCGCACTTCGAGCACATCGCCGGGCTCGGCTTCTTCAATGGCGACCGGCCCAGTGAGGATATGACCGCCCGGTCCGCGCTGCTCGCGGGGAACCTTGGCGTAGATGTCGCGCACGTAGTCGGGAATGTCGGCATGGGCAATGCCGCGCTGCTCCAGGCGGTCGGCTGTGCCGCAGGTGGAGAGCGTCTGCATGACCACGGTGTCGCCGGATTTGACCGTCAGCACCGGCTTCGCCTGCGACCAGTAATATCCCCAGGCGACGGTGGTCGGCGTGGCGAGCAGCGTGTGGGTCTGCTGCGAGTAGCCGGACACGGCAAGCAGCAGCGAAGCAGCACCTAAGCTTGTTGCGAGCGAAACACGCATGGGCATAACCTTGTATAGCACACGGCGGAAGCTCAGGGCTTGAAGAGGTTGGAGCTCGTGGACGCGGCAGGCTGTGGCGCGGCCGGCTGCACTGGTTTAGGAGCTTGCGGCGCGGTTGAGCAGTCCGCGCATCCGTTGTATTGGGCGGCCGCCGGTGCCGTCATCACAGCGACGACAGGCAGCAGCAACGCGGCCGTACCCATCGTGCCGAGCAGGCGTCGACGCGAGAGTATTCCGGCCTCGACGAAGGAGTCGTCGGCAGCTTGCAGCAGGCCATCCCGCTGCAGTTGCGCCAGAGCGAAGACGACATGATCTTCCGACAAACTGGTACTTTCAGAGATCTCCGAGACAGAGTGACTGCCGTCGCTATGCCGCCAGACCGCGGAGGCAACGCGATCAAGGCAGAACGCGATATGGCGCTTCTCGTCGTAGACAAGCGTCTCTTCGCCCACGGTCTGGGTTGAGAGATCGACTTCGATGCGGCGGGGAAAGCGCGTTTGATTCATAGAGAAAGCGGTCCCGAGGAAGCGCGCCCGGCTGTACTTTCTCTAAATCATAGGTAACGTCGAAACGTTTGTCCATGTCAGGATTACACTCGAAGGAGTGAACCTTCTGGCCGGCACACTCGACGAAATTCGCGACAAGGTCGCCGCCCGCGAGCGCATCTCCTCCGAGGACGCCCTCTGGCTCTGGCAAAACGCCTCCGACTCCGATCTCCGCGCGCTCGCCATGCAGGTCCGCGCCCGTTTCCACGCGCCGACCGCCTGCACCTACATGGTCATGCGCATCGTCAACTACACCAACGTCTGCGTGGCGCAGTGCGACTACTGCGCGTTTTACCGGCTGCCCGGCCAGCCCGGCGGCTACGTCCTCTCGCAGGCGGAAGTCTTCGCCAAACTCGACGAACTGCTCGCCATGGGCGGCGATCTGGCGGCCTTCAACGGCGGCTTCAACCCCCATCTTCCGCTCGACTACTACTGCGATCTATTCGCTGCGATCAGGCATCGCTACGGCGACTCGCTCGAGTTCTACGCCCTCACCGTCGCCGAGTTCATGTACCTCGCCGACCACGCAAAGCTAAGCTTCGAGCAGGCCGCAGCCCGGTTCCGCCAGGCCGGCGTCCGCTGGATCACCGGCGGCGGCTCCGAGATCCTCACTGAAGACTTTCGCCGCCGCCACAGCAAGTTCAAGTACACGGTCGAGCAATACTTCCAGGCGCAGGCCGCCATCGTCGCCTCCGGGCTCAAAACCACCGCAACCATGGTCATCGGCTTCGACGAGTCCATCGCCGAGCGCATCGAGCACCTCGAACGCACCCGCAACTTTCAGGACCAGACCAACGGACTCGCCAGCTTCCTCTGCTGGACCTATAAGCCTTACTTCACCCAGATCGGCGGCATCGAAATCACCACCGCTGAGTACCTGCGCCACCTCGCGCTCAGCCGCATTTATCTCGAAAACGTACCCCGCATCCGAACTTCTGTGCTAACTCAGAACGAGCGCGCCCTCGAAGGCCTGCTCTACGGCGCCGACGACTTCGATCTGCCCATTGAAGACGAGGTTACCCAGAAGGCCGGCGCGACCATCGACCTGCACTTCGACCGCATCCTCGACGTAGCCCGGGGTCTCGGCTTCACGCCCACCTACCGCCACGTCGCGAGAGACTAGACCCAAGCGGCTTGTTGAATTAGTCTGGCGTTCGCTGTTTGGGATTAGCGTGGGGCTTTAGCCCCGGACCTTCTGATCGGAGTTGCTAAGTGTCTATTTCAACAAGCCCTTAGTCCCTCAATTCAACCGATCCCGATCCCACTTAAACTCCTCATCCATCACGCTCTTCAGCGGCGAATCCTCCACATCCTCCCGCCAGAACCTGATCTGCTCTTCGTCCCCCAGCGTCCAGCACAGCAGCACCTCGCGTCCATCCAGCGCATAGGGAAACTCCAGCCGGCCCGTCTCCATATCGCCCACCCGCGCGCCGATCTCCTCAATCTCCTCGATCGACGACCGCGCCTCCTGCACCGCCTTATCGCGCCCAGCCCTGCGCCTTGCCGCGGCTGCCACATCCACATGCATACCGCCCGATAAGAATATCCTCTGGCTCAGCTA
>CAXTMK010000038.1:18481-19242 GCA_964245315.1 uncultured Acidobacteriaceae bacterium
CGCGCCCAGCGTCGGCAGCAGCATCCTGGCCTCGTCCACGGTAAAAGTCTTGCCCACAAACCGTCCGCCACCATAGTATCTCGCCTCTGCTGAGCCCTGATCCCCGAACCCTGAGCCCTTGTTTGCCGTATCATGGCAATCAGCGACATGCCCAGCTTCCAAGACAGCGCCGTCATCTTCTTCCTCGCCCTCCTGCTCTTCGGCCCGAAGAAACTGCCCGAACTCGCCCGTTACGTCGGCAAGCTGATGAACGAGTTCCGCCGCGCCTCCTCGGAGTTCCGCATGCAGATTCAGGACGAGTTCCGCCAGGTCGAGCAGGCCGAGCAGCAGAAGAAAATCGCCGCCATGGAAGCCGCCGCGCCGCTCGCCCCCGCCATCACCGCCGGCATTCCCGAGCCCGAACATCCCCATCTGCAAGCGAAGATCGCCGCCGAAGACGCCATCCCCGAACCGCCCATCGGCGAGGTAGCCCCCGAGCCCTTGCCTTCCGAAGTCCAGCCGATAGCGTCCTCCGGCGGCCTCAACATGATGCCCCCCGCAACCGGCCTGCCCGTAGCCAGATCGAACTCCAACCCGATCAGCAGCATGTTCGACTCCATCCCCCCGGCGCCTGAGCCCGCAGCCGTGCACGAGAGCGAGACCCATGGCTGACGACGACCACATCGACAAGGCCCGCGCCGCCGTCACCGAACGCGTCGAGCTTTTACGCGGCGGTGCCCCGGAACTCCCCGGCATGACGCTGATGGAGCATCTCGCCGAAT
>CAXTMK010000038.1:19252-25146 GCA_964245315.1 uncultured Acidobacteriaceae bacterium
ACTATCTCGCTGCTCTGCGGCGTGGGTCTTGCGGCGCTCGTTTACAACCGCCTGGTCGAGCTGCTGCAGAAGCCGCTCACGCAAAACGGTCTCAAGCTCAACATGAGCCACCCGACCGACGCCATCGAACTGGCCATCAAGACAGCCCTGGTCGCGGGCGCAATCATCGCCAGTCCGGCCATTCTGTACCAGCTCTGGCTCTTTATCGCGCCCGGACTGTACGCCCACGAGAAAAAGTACGTCTTCCCCTTTATGGGATCGACCGTGGGCCTGTTTCTCGGCGGAGCCTGGTTCGGCTATCGCTGGGTCTTGCCCGGCACCATCAAAGTCCTCGTCCTTGGGATCGGGGCGAATTACACCCACATCATCTCGATCGAGGAATACACCGGCTTCTTTCTCTCTTTGATCCTGGGCCTCGGCCTGTGCTTCGAGCTGCCCGTCCTGATGTTCTTCCTGGCGCTCTTTGGCATCGTCGACGCAAAATTCTTCCTCAAGCAATGGCGCTATGCGGTCCTCATCATCTTTCTGATCGCGGGTGTCCTGTGCCCGGACCCGAGTCCTGTCGGCATGGGACTCTTTGCCTGCCCGATGCTCCTCCTGTATATCGCAGGCGTCGTCGTTTCCTACTACGTCCACCCCGCCCGCCGCAAACTCAAGGATGTCCCCAAATGACCAGACCCGTCCGCGCTGCCCTCGCGTTTGCTTCTTTGTCGTTGCTCGTTCTGGCTCTCCCGGCTCACGCGCAGCGGCCCACTAACGGCAAAATCTCCGGCGCAACCACCTACGCCATCACCAAGGAACTGCTGGCCGTAGCTCCCAGGCGTTTCTACGGCTCCCCCGGCCACGCCGCCGCTGAGACCTTCATCAAATCTCACTTCGCGCCGGAAGACAAAGACCACCGCCTCATCACCGACGAGTTCACCGCCTCCACCCCCGCCGGCCTGCAGACCCTGCGCAACTACATCGTTAAGTATCCCGGCAAGAAGGATGGCATCATCGTCCTCGGCAGCCACTACGAGACCAACTACCCGCTCAAAGACATTGGCTTCGTCGGAGCCAACGACGGCGCCTGCACCTCCGCCCTGCTGATCGCCTTCGGAGAGTACTTCCGCACCCACCCGCCGCAGGGCTACAGCGTCTACCTCGTCTTCTTCGACGGCGAAGAGGCGGTCAAATCCTGGTCCGACTCCGACTCCCTCTACGGCTCCCGTCATCTCGCCGCCAGGTGGTCGCAGGACGGCACCATCGGTCACATCAAGGGCCTCTTGCTGGCGGATATGATCGGCGACAAAAACCTCGACATCGACCAGGACGCCAACTCCGACCCGCACCTCATCGACCTGCTCAAGCAGGCCGCCAAGGAAACCGGCCACTCCAACGCGCTTTCGAGCGACAATACCCCCATGGAAGATGACACCCTGCCTTTCCACAAGCGCGGCGTCCCCGTTCTCGACGTCATCGACTACGACTACGGCCCGCACAACAACCAGCTGCCCGACGGCTACCACCACACCGCGCAGGACACCATCGACAAGATCAGCCCGCAGTCCCTGCAAACCTCCGCCGACATCTTCCTCGACCTCATCACGCTCATCAACGAACACTGACCTTTCATTCGTCATCCCCTTTGATTTGTTATCCCCATCTATTTGTCATCCCCGAAGGGGATCTGCGTTTGTCTTCCTCTGCGCCCTCTCCGCTTCTTCCGTGGTCCTTTGCGTTCTTTCTTTTTACTCATCGGGCCTCAACGCCTTCTGAGACGGGCCGCACCTAAACATTGCCCTTTCCCCCATTCTCGGCGATAATTGCAGGGTTGGGTTAGATTGAAACCTGCACCGCTGCCCGAGTGTCTTCCTCCTCCGGGCTGCCGGGCGAGCTGAACTCCTTATCCCAAATCATTTCGTTTCACCCTGAGAGGTTCCCTGTGTTGATGATTCGTCTGGCGCGCGTAGGCGCACGCAAGCAGCCCCACTACCGTGTCGTTGTCATTGAGAAGGATCGCGCCCGCAACGGCCGCTCCATCGAAGTTGTCGGCACCTACAATCCCCGCACTCAGCCCGCCACTGTCGACCTCAAGCGCGACCGCATCGATTACTGGACCGGAAACGGAGCTCAGCTCTCCGAGCGCGTCGGCAAGCTGCTCGCAGCCGCTCCCGCGGCCATTCCGGAAGTCGCGGCAGCAGCCTAAGTAACCACTTTGTTTACCGTATCGTAAACAATTGTAAGTGCCCAAAGATGTGTGCACGCACACCGCTACTCTCGTAGACTCATCGCAGGCCACGGCACTCAGCCGTGTCGCGGCCTGCGATGATCCCGGTGAAGATTTGCCGGGCTCATGGCTCGCTGCATCTATCCATATACCCGCTTTCAAGACACCCTCGCATCAGACGAGGCGTCCCCCAGCGGGTGGATTGATGACAGTCGAAAACTCCCATGAGGTGTTCGATGATTGATGTTGTAACGAGGGACTCCCTCACCCGCTCGATGGTTGAGCTCGTGGCCGGTATGGCCAAGGCCCTGGTAGACCTGCCGCAAGACGTGACCGTGCAGGCTGCGCCAGATAACGATGGAACTGCACTCATGCTGCGCGTCGCTCCCGGCGATCTCGGCAAGGTAATCGGCAAGCAGGGCCGGACAGCCCGGTCCATCCGAACCATTCTCGGCGCAGCCAGCATGAAGGCCCAGCATCGCTTCTCGCTCGACATCCAGCGTGCCGAAGAGTCTGCGCTGTCGCCTCCATAGCTCGCAAACCCGTATGCTGTTGCTATGAACAACGAGTCCGAAGACCGGCATGAATGGACTGTGCTCGCCCATCTGCTGCGCCCCCAGGGCCGCAAGGGCGAGCTGCTGGCCGAGCTCCTGACCGATTTCCCTGAACGATTTGAGGATCGCCCTGGTGTTTTTCTGGCCAAGCCGGATTTTTCCGGCCCGGAAGCACAGGCGCGTCCCATCGAAGTCCTGAACCACTGGCTTCCGGTCGGCCGCAATCACGGGCGCATCGTGCTCGCACTCGCAGGCATCGACTCCATCGAGAAGGCCGAACTGCTCGCCGGCCTTGACGTAATCATCCCTGTCGGCCAGCGCGTCGAGCTCGAAGACGATGCCGAGTACATCAGCGAGCTCACAGGCTGCATCGTCTTCGACGGGCCGATCGAAGTCGGCACGGTCACCGGCGTCGAGTTCCCCACCACCGCCGATGGCAACCGTCGCCTCCAGGACGCCGCGCCTCTGCTGACTGTAGAAACCGCCGCCGGTGACGAGATCCTGATCCCCTACGTTCAGGCCTTCCTCATCTCGCTCCGCCCCGCCGAAAAGCGCATAGACATGCAGCTTCCACCCGGCCTGATCGACCTGAACCGAACCACTTAACCCCTTGCATGCAGATCGAAATCCTCACCATCTTCCCCGACTTCTTCACTGGCCCGTTCACCCACGGGGTACTGCATCGCGCCGTAAAGTCGGGCACGATCGCCATTCGCACGCACGATCTGCGCAGCTTCACGCACGACCGTCACCGCACTGTGGACGACCGTCCCTTCGGCGGCGGCGAGGGCATGGTGCTGAAGCCCGAGCCGATCTGGGAGTGCTTCCAGACCCTCGGAATCGGCGCAAAACCGGGTGCCCCATCTGAAACTGTTTCCTCGTCTGAGGTGAGGTATCGCCACCCGGCTCGCGAAACCGTCATCCTGCTCTCCGCGCAAGGCCGTCCCTTCACCCAGGCCATTGCCGCCGAACTAGCCTCGTGCGACCGCATCGTCTTCCTGTGCGGCCGCTACGAGGGTATCGACGAGCGCATAAACGACCTGCTCTGCGACCGCGAGCTCTCCATCGGCGACTACGTTCTCTCCGGCGGAGAACTCGCCGCCGCAGTCATCGTAGACGCGGTCGTCCGCCTGCTGCCCGGCGTCCTCGGAAACCCAGACTCTTCGGTCCACGAGAGCTTTGGCGCACCCGACAACGGCTCAACGCACCTGCCCGGCGAAGTTCCGCCCGCAACCCACGGCTCTGGCGGTCTGCTTGATTACCCGCACTACACAAGGCCCGCCGAATTCCGCGGTATAGCCATACCCGAAGTGCTGCAGGGAGGCGACCACGCCGCCATCCGCCGCTGGCGCCGTCAACAGTCGCTGATCAAGACCCACCGCAATCGTCCCGACCTGCTGACTCACGCCACCTTGACCGACGAAGACCGCGAGTTCCTCACCACGCTCGAATAGCGGGTGCCCTACATCTCGGCTTTGAGATGTGGGCCTCGTTTGCGGAAGTAAACGACCTTTCCAGAGACTTCCCGCGCGACGACCCAATCAGGTTACGATACTCCCAGTCCATGCGCCGCCTCCTTATCCTCGCCCTGCTCCTAACCCCCACGCTCTCCGAAGCCCAGCAGCCCCCCGATCAGCAACGCTTCGCCGCCCTCGCCAGGCTCAACGAATCCGCCGCCCCTGAGCAGCGCATAGCGTACAACGCTCTCATCGTCGCCTTCACCGCCTTCCGCGACGACCACGTCGCCACTGAATCCTGCAAGTCTGCCGAACACTGCACCGAAACCCGACTGGCCGAGCAAAACCGCGTCAACAGCGACTTCCTCAACTTCGCCGAGCACGGCCCGCAGACCTCCCTGCGCATGTCCGCTCCCATCAGCGAGCAGATGATCGTAAAGAGCGACGCCGACCTGAACACCGCCTACGAGCAAACCCTGGCCGACCTTCCTGAGACCTGCGCGTCCGGCATCCCCGGCTGCCTCTCGCAGACTACCTTCCGCAACACGCAACGCGAGTGGATTCGCTACCGCGACGCCTGGCAAACCTACGGCAAGCTCCGCTGGCCCGATGCCCTCGCCTCCATCTGGCTCTCGGCTCTTATCAGACAGCGCACCGACCAGATCACCACCTTGGCCGCCGCACGTTGATCGCGTCAAGGTGACGAAAGTAATACGTCTTTTGAGGTGTTCACAATGGCACCGTAAACTGCAAAACTAGTTTCCGAAGTGATGCTTACCCGATGCCTGTGAATGATTTGCACCATGTCTGTAAGTCGGGCGACCGACTAAACCACTGTTCTGTGTAAGCGTTGCAGTAACCACATCACCGTCAAAAAATGAGCGCGTAACCATAATTCAACTTGTTCCCAGGTGGCCACATGATCTTTCCGTCTCAGAGCCGTCCCTGTTCCGCCTGCCGCGAGGGCGTAGACATCTTCCCCTTCAGCATGGCGTTTCAGCCGATCGTCGACACCGTCGCAGGAACCGTCTTCGCCTACGAAGCGCTCTGCCGCGGCCCCCAGGGCGAGTCTGCCTACAGCGTGCTAAGCCAGGTGAACGACGCGAACCGCTATGCCTTCGACCAGGCTTGCCGGGTCAAGGCAATCACGCTCGCCTCCAGCCTGGGATTACCGGATACAGGCGCGCGCCTGTCTATCAACTTCATGCCCAACGCTATCTACAGTCCCGCGGCCTGCCTGCGGCTTACCCTCGAGACGGCGCGGAAATGCGCATTCCCGCCCGAACTGCTTATCTTCGAGATCACCGAGCAGGAGAAGATCGTCGATTTCGACCATCTTCGCGCCATCATCGCCGAATACAAACGCCAGGGCTTCCAGGTAGCCCTGGATGACTTCGGCGCCGGCTTCTCCGATCTCAATTGCCTCTCGGCCTTCGAACCCGACATCCTCAAGCTCGACATGGAACTGATCCGCAACATCGATCGCCGCCCCGCGGCGGAGAAGATCCTGCGCCATATCGCCAACATGGCCGACTCTCTCGGCTGCCCGGTGGTCGCGGAGGGCATCGAGACCGCGGAAGAATACCGCATTGTTCAAAACTGCGGAATTCACCTCATGCAAGGCTATCTCCTCGCCCGTCCTGCATTCGAAGAGCTGCCGGCAGTCACCCTGCC
>CAXTMK010000038.1:25156-35406 GCA_964245315.1 uncultured Acidobacteriaceae bacterium
CATCCACGGATAACGCCCCGCCCGCCGTGCATTCCAAGCGCGCCGGCCTGCCCCCCTCCCGCCCGCTCTTCCGCAGTCGATTCTCGAACATACGGAAGCAAGTTTCTGCTAGACTAAAGACTCGAGTTTTGAACAGGAAAGCAATTATGTCAATCCATCCCATCATGCAGAAACTGGCCGCCAAACACGAGCGGACCGATCTCCCCGCGTTTGCTCCAGGCGACACCGTTCGCGTGCAAGTCAAGATCAAGGAAGGCGAAAAAGAGCGCCTCCAGGCCTTCGAGGGCATGGTCATCGCCTGCCGTCGCGGCGCCCAGGGCACCTTCACCGTGCGCAAGATGAGCTTCGGCCAGGGCGTCGAGCGTATCTTCCCCTTCAACTCCAAAGTAGTTGACAAGGTTGAGAAGGTTCGCTCCTACGAAGTCCGCCGCTCCAAGCTCTTCTACCTGCGCGGTCTGCGCGGCAAGGCTGCGCGCCTGACCGAGGTCGCCCGCAAGGTCAGCTAAACCTCCTTCGGGCAAATCAAGACAGCCGGCGAAGAGCAAAACGCGCTTAGCCGGCGTGGACGGGTTTTTTTCCGGGGGCGCCCGCAGGCTGACAGTCCGGCCAGTTCCCGAGCCCGCAAAAATACCTTCGCAAACATGGCGCTGTTCAGTCGGCCGGTGTTGGTATTGCGCAACGAAGGATGGTAGCTGGCCAGCAGATGCACTCCGTTGGGCAGATTGTAACTTGCGCTGTGGCCGAAGAGGTACATGGCTCGGCGCTCGATGACATCCGCCGCCAGCAGATGGGCGAGATAGCCGTCCCAGGCGATCCTCCCCAGGCATACGACCACCCGAACCCGCGGTAATGCGGCAATCTCCGCGGTCAGGTGTGCGGCGCAGTTGCGAATCTCAGCCGGCGTCGGCTTATCGCCCGGCGGCGCGCAGCGCACTACCGAGCCGATCCAGGCGTGACGAAGCGTGAGCCCGTCGTCAACCGCGGTGGCGCGGGCCTGCGAGGCGAAGCCAAGCTCGTGCAGCACCGGGTACATAAAGTCTCCGGATCCGTCGCCGGTGAAGGGCCGTCCGGTGCGATTGGCTCCGTGCGCGCCGGGTGCCAGCCCCAGAATGAGCACGCGAGCACGCGGATCGCCGAATCCCGGCACCGGTTTGGCCCAATACGTCTGGTCGAAGAACGCTCGCCGCCGGGTCTGGCCGATGTCGGCGCAGTATGCGCGCAGGCGCGGACAGCGTTCGCACCCGACGATAGCCTCTTGAACTGCCGCATGAGCCGGCTGAGCTGGCTTCAGGACGGCTAAGTTCACGGGCGAGTTGGACCGGGCAGACACTCAAACCGATAGTATAGGGAGTGCGGTTCCCGAGCCACCCACAGGTCGTCCCCGGGGACCGCATCCGATTGAAGAGATTAGCCGTCAATACAGTGGACGACTCCAGCACGGAAAGTACCGCCCCGGCACGGTCGGGTCTTGCACGACGCCAACAATGCGTCGAAAGGAAGAATCTTGGAAGAGCAACGCATCGGCCACATGTATCTCAACCTGTTCAAGCGCTGGTTGGGCAATCTGCGGGACAGCATGTTCCCTCGCGGCCTTAGGCGCTCCAGCGCGCTCCCTGTGCTGATCATCGCCGTGCTGATCATTCTTCCGCTGGTGGCCTGGGCGCTGCATCGCCACGGCCAGTTCCATAAGCTCAAGGCCGATGTAAAAGGCGATGCGGATGTCGCGCTGCCTACCGGACCGAGGCCGGGCGGCGCGGAGCCGATCGTGCTGAAACGCACCTCGGCCGCGTCCGGCAATACGCCGGAGTTCCTCTCGGCTACTTTGCTGCCGGGGCTCGGTATGGAGTTACTGCAGATTACCGCTTCGCTGCCGAGCCGGGGCGAGGTTTCGCTGCTCGCCGCGCCCTCGGTCCAGGATCTGGCCGATGGAAACACACCGACTCGCGGCGGATGGAACGATCGCTGGGGCGTCATCGAGGCGCCGTGGTCGGGCCTGGTAAGCGGCGGACTGACGCCGGTAGGAACGTCCATCCGCACAAGCTGGCACGGCAAGACGTTCGAAGCCCCGACCGACAACCCCGCCCGCAGCGTCTCCGAGGGCGGTCTACTCTCCCTGCTCAGCGCGGATGCGACCGACCTTTCTCCGCAGGCCCAGCCGACCACCGTAGTCGCGACCTTCAAGGGCACAGACTTCAACGGAAAGTGGATGGGGACGAACGATGTGACAGTCAGCGTGGCGCTCGGCGCGACCACGCTCGACCTCACAGTAACCGCAAAAAACGTCGGCACCAATCCGGAGCCGATGGGCCTGGGCTGGCATCCGCGCTTCGTCATTCCCAGCGGCAATCGCGACGCGGTCGAGCTTCGCCTTCCCGGGGCGGATCAGTTGGAAATCGCCGATCTCAGCAAGGGCATTCCCACAGGCCGGTTCGTCCCGACAGGGACTGCTCTATCGCGCTTTCAGGGACGCACATGGCCGATCGGGCCGGAGCCTGTGGACGCAAGCCTCGCCCATCTGAAGCCCAGCCCTGCGGACGCGGGATCCTCAGCCGAAATGCGCGATCCCCAGAGCGCCTTCGGTCTGCGCATGACTGCGCTCTCCGACAGCACGCGTGAGCTTCGAATCACCTCGCCCGGCGGCTCCAGCTACGTCTCGCTGGGCATGCAGTCGAACTTCGACGACCCGTTCGGCAAGGAATGGACCAATCCCGACACGGCAATCCAGACGCTGGCGCCGGGCCAGACGGCGGAGTGGAAGATTCGGCTGGAGATCTTCTCCGTCGCAAATCACGGATCCAGCCATTAACCTCCTTTGACCCTGCACAACACCGGGCATTGCCCGTGATGCAAGGGTCTGGGACGGCGGCGCGATAGTTTGACCCTGCACAACCCTGGCCCGTACAGTGGAGGGAGAGGCGATAGCCGCGACGTGCCCTGCAATTCGCGGACACGGCGGCATTTTGACGCGCCAACAGAAGGCATAAGAAACACATGACAGAGACAGAGATCGCGACCGGCACGCTGCCGGAAGACGCAGCCATCGAAGCACCCGAGCATAACCCCGCCGGCCACACCCACGATCACGACCACACGCACGAGCCGCAGGCGACGCTGAACCCCGAGCTGATGCGGGAGGTCAAAGTGGAAGCAGACGCCGACACCGTCTCGAAGAGCTTCCGCAAGGTGGTGAAGAAGTACCAGAAGCTGGCGCGCATTCCGGGCTTCCGCGTGGGCAAGGTACCGGAGAGCGTTATCAAGAGCCGCTTCGCCAAGGAGGTTCGCCAGGAGGTTCTGGAGGAGCTCGTCAGCGAGCGCTTCCGCCAGGCGATGGTCGAGCAGAAGCTGAACCCGATTTCGCAGCCGCAGTTGACCAACCTGATGCTTGTGGATGGGGCGCCTCTGCAGTTCAAGGCGACCTTCGAGATCAAGCCGGAGATCGACGTCACCGGCTACGATACTGTGAGCGTCGCCAAACCCGACACCGAGCTTAGTGATGCGGAGTACGCCGCCGAGCTGGCCCGTGTGCTCGATCAGCATGGCACCGTCGAGCCGGTTGAAGAAGATCGCGCGCTTGTAGACGGCGACTGGGCGGAGATCGAGTTCAAGGGCGAGATCCAGGAGCTTGCGCAAGTCGTTGGCGAAGAGCCGGCCGCGCCGCAGCAGGAGCCGATCGCCGGCGATGATGTGCTGCTGGAAGTCGGCGGCGCCAACACGCTCGAAGCCTTCAACTCCGCGCTGCGCGGATCCAGGGTCGGCCAGGAGATGACGTTCGAGGTCACCTATCCCGCGGACTTTGGCGAGCCGCGTCTCGCCGGCCAGACGGTGAAGTACGACGTGAAGGTGAAGGCCATCAAGAAGAAGGTCTATCCCGAGAAAGACGACGACTTCGCGGCACAGCTCGGCGACTACGACACCTGGACCGACTTCGAAGCCAGGCTCCGCGAGAGGTCCGCGGCACGCAAGAAGGACGCACTCGAAAGTCAGTCGAAGGACCAGATGCTAGAGCAGTTCATCCAGCGCTTCCAGTTCCCCGTCCCCGAGACGTTCGTGCAGCAGCAGGTCGATGCGCGTCTGGACCGCGGTCTGCGCGCTCTAGCCCAGCAGGGCATGAAGCCTGAGGACATGCGCAAGCTCGACTTCGGCCGTTTGCGCGCCGCGCAGCGCGATCAGGCGGTCAACGAGGTGAAGGCCTCGCTGATCCTCGACAAACTGGCGGAAGTGGAAGGAATCGCGGTGACGGACGAGGAGCTGGAGCGCGAGCTTTTCATGGCGTCATTGCAGCAGCGCGAGCCGCTGGATACGCTGCGCGCGCGCATGATCGAGGACGGCTCGATCGACCGCATGCGCGAGCAGATGACACGTGAGAAGACTGGCACGGCCATCTACGAAAGGCTCGCCAGGTAGCGTGCTCTTTCCCACTCATCGCAAGCGCGATGAATGGGGCACAAGGGTTTCGGATTAGCGTGGGGCTTCAGTCCTACGGATAGAGCCAACCAAGACGGGGCTTTAGCCCCCGACCTTAACCGCACCAGGGAGAACGAAATGGGTTTGATTCCTTACGTAGTCGAGCAGACGAGCCGCGGCGAACGCACCTACGATATCTACAGCCGTTTGCTTCGCGACAACATCATCTTTCTGGGCACGCCCATCGATGACAACGTCGCCAACGTCATCATCGCGCAGATGCTCTTCCTCTCCGGCGAGGATCCAGAGAAGGACATCCAGATGTACATCAACTCGCCCGGCGGCTCCATCACCGCGGGCCTCGCCATCTACGACACCATGCAATACATCAAGAACGACGTCGTCACCTTCTGCATTGGGCAGGCGGCATCGATGGGCGCATTCCTGCTGATGGCCGGCAAGAAAGGCAAGCGGTTCGCGCTGCCCAATGCCCGCGTGCTCATCCACCAGCCCAGCATGGGCGGGCTGAGCGGCCAGGCCACGGACATCGACATCCACGCCCGCGAGATCCTCCGCATTCGCGAGCTCACCAACAAGCTCATGAGTCAGAACACCGGCCAGAACCTTGATCGCATCGAGCGGGACGTGGAACGTGACTTCATCATGACCGCGCAGCAGGCAAAAGAGTACGGCATCATTGACGACATCATCGATCGGCCGAGAAGCTAAAACAAAGACGGCATGGATAAAAGGGACAAGGAACGGAGATAACGCGCCGTTCTTATCTTTATTCGTTCTCTATCCCACCTTATGCGTGCCGTCTTTCTCTGCGTAATCTTCCATTCCCCAAAGGGATTATTTGCCCTGAGTCGTTCGACCGTCGGCATCCCGCGATGCGCACCATCAATCCGGTGTAAACTTATAACTTGTTCGCACGCATGGTGGTTTCACGGGGTCGCAGCAAATTATGAAAACTTCTCGGGGCTCGGACGAATCCCTTCGCTGTTCCTTTTGCCACAAGTCTCAGGACGCGGTCGCCAAGCTCATCAGCTCGCCTTCGGACTACCCGCGCGCGTACATCTGCGATGAGTGCGTCGCGGTCTGTAACTCCATCCTCGAAGACGATCGCACCGAGACCACGCCCGGCGCCTCGCCCGCGCACCTGCCTAAGCCGCAGGAAGTTCGCGCCTTTCTCGACGAGTATGTCATCGGCCAGGACCAGACCAAGAAGAAGCTCGCCGTCGCCGTCTACAACCACTACAAGCGCATCCAGATGAACAAGACGCGCGGCAACGATGTCGAGCTGGCAAAGTCGAACATCCTGCTCGTCGGCCCCACCGGCTCCGGCAAGACGCTGCTCGCGCAGACGCTCGCGAAGGTTCTGGATGTACCGTTCGCCATCGTCGATGCAACTACCCTCACCGAGGCCGGCTATGTCGGCGAGGATGTCGAAAACATAATCCTGAAGCTGCTGCAGGCCGCCGAAGGCGATGTCACCCGCGCCCAGCAGGGCATTATCTACATCGACGAAATCGACAAGATCGGCCGCAAGGATGAGAACCCCTCTATAACCCGCGATGTCTCCGGCGAAGGCGTCCAGCAGGCGCTCTTGAAGCTGCTCGAAGGCACCGTCGCCAACGTGCCGCCGCAGGGTGGGCGCAAGCATCCGCACCAGGAGTTCACCGCCGTCGATACCACTAACATCCTCTTCATCTGCGGCGGCGCATTCGTCGGGCTGGAGAAGGTGATCGGGCGCCGCGTAGGCAAGAAGGCCCTCGGCTTCAAGACCGCCATCAATCCCGAGCTGGATCCCGACGTAACCCCCATCCGCGCCCAGCGCGACGGCGAGTTGCTGCGCCAGGCCGAGCCGCAGGATCTGCTGAAGTATGGCCTCATTCCCGAGTTCGTCGGCCGCCTGCCCGTGCTCGGCGTGCTTGAAGAGCTCGACGAATACGCGCTGATCGAGATTCTCACCAAGCCCAAGAACGCGATTCTGAAGCAGTACATCAAGCTGTTCGACTACGAGGGCGTCAAGGTGACCTTTACCGAAGATGCCGCGCGCGAGATCGCACGCGAAGCGTTGCAGCGCAAGGTCGGCGCCCGCGGCCTGCGCATGATCCTCGAAGAACTAATGCTGGACCTGATGTACTACGTTCCGGGCAACAAGAAGGTTAAGGATCTTGCCATCACCGCCGAGATGGTGAAGAAACACGCGCTCACGCTGCCGATGCTGCTCGAAAAGGCCGGCTGACGTTCCTTTCGTTTGCCATCCCGTAAGGGATTTGCTTCTGTCCTCGCTGCATCGACCGTTGCCTTCACAGGCAGCGGTCGTGTCATTTTGCGGCTCCATTTGTTGATCCACCTCAATCGCGGATGCGGATTCCACCACGCAGCGTTCTCTGAGCGTTTACAATCACTGGAACGAAGGCGGCGGGCTTGCACCTTTGCCATCGCAGGAAACGTCTAATCAGAGGAGACCCATGAAGACCAACAACGAAGAAACTCTGAGCCGCGACGTTCGCAAACTCCCCATGATGCCCATCCGCGATATGGTCATCTTCCCGCACATGATGACGCCCTTCGTCGTGGGCCGCGAATCCAGCGTGCGCGCGCTCGAAGAGGCGCTCACCGGCGACCGCAAGATCTTCCTGGCCACCCAGCACGACGCCTCAGTCGACGAGCCCAGCGCCGACGACATCTTCGAGACCGGCACCATCGGCAACATCGTCCAGAGCGTCAAAATGCCCGACGGCAACATCAAGGTGCTCGTCGAAGGCGTCGAACGGGCCCGCGCCGTCGACATCAACGACGAGGACGGCTTCTTCGTCGCCACCGTCCGCACCGGCAAGACGCGCCTCGACATGACCCCGCAGGTCGAGGCCATGATGCAGCGCGTGCACACCCTCTTCGAGCAGTACGTCAAGCTGCAGCAAAGCCTGAACTACGAGACCATGGCCGCCAGCGTGCGCGGCGACGAAGCCGCCAAGCTGGCCGACACCATCGCCGCTAATCTGCAACTCTCCATCGAGGAGAAGCAGGACCTGCTCGAAGTCTTTGACCCCGAAATCCGCCTCTCCAAGATCGCCGACGTCCTGGACGTAGCCATCGAAAAGCTGAACATCGACCGCACCGTCCAAAGTCGCGTGAAGCGCCAGATGGAGAAAGCGCAAAAAGAGTACTACCTGAACGAAAAGATCAAGGCGATCCAGAAGGAACTCGGCCGCGGCGAGAAATCGGAGTTCGACGAGCTGAAGAAGAAGATCGAATCCGCCGGCATGCCCAAGGATGTACTCGAAAAAAGCATGCTGGAGTTGAAGAAGCTTGAGGCCATGCCGCCCATGTCGGCTGAATCCACCGTCTCGCGCAACTACCTAGACTGGCTGCTGGCCGTGCCGTGGAAGAAGCGCTCCAAGGAGATTCGCTCGATCGAGCATGCTGAAAAAATCCTCAACGAAGACCACTACGGCCTCGAAAAGATCAAGGAGCGCATCCTCGAGTTCCTCGCCGTGCGCCAGCTGGTGAAAAATCCCAAAGGTTCGATCCTTTGCTTCGTCGGGCCTCCGGGTGTCGGCAAGACCTCGCTCGGCCAGTCGATCGCCAAGGCCACCGGACGCCGCTTCGTGCGCATGTCGCTCGGCGGCGTGCGCGACGAGGCCGAGATTCGCGGACATCGCCGCACCTACATCGGCGCGCTGCCCGGGCAAATTATCCAGTCGATGAAGAAGGCCGGCACCAAGAACCCCGTCTTCCTGCTCGACGAGATCGACAAGATGGCCTCCGACTTCCGCGGTGACCCTGCCAGCGCCCTGCTCGAAGTGCTGGATCCGGAACAAAACACTTCCTTTCAGGACCACTATCTCGATGTCGAATACGACCTCTCGCAGGTGCTCTTCGTCGCCACGGCCAATGTGCTCGAGACCATACCCGGCCCGCTGCAGGACCGCATGGAGATCATCCGCCTGCACGGCTATACCGAGGTCGAAAAGCTCGAGATCGCCAAGCAGTATCTCGTCAAGAAGCAGCGCGAAGGCACCGGCCTCACCACCGAGCAGATCATCTTCGACGACTCCGCCTTGAAGTCGATCATCCGCGGCTATACCCGCGAGGCCGGCGTCCGCAACCTCGAACGCGAGATAGGCAACGTCTGCCGCAAGGTCGCGCGTAAGGTCGTGCAGAGCACCGCTAACGAAGCCGGCGCGCCCGAAGGCGGCGCAGCCTACAAGGAGAACGTCGCGGAAGACACGCTCGAAGGCCTTTTGGGCGTGGCGAAGTTCCGCGACTCCGAGGTTCATCTGAAGAGCGAGGTTGGCCTGGTCACCGGGCTTGCCTGGACCTCGGTTGGCGGCGTCATCCTCCAGACCGAAGTGCAGGTGCTCGACGGTAAGGGCAAGATGACTGCGACCGGCCAACTCGGGGACGTGATGAAGGAGTCGGCTGAGGCCGCGCTCACCTACATCCGCTCGCGTTCGGCGCACCTTGGCCTGGCGAAGGATTTCTACCGCAACGTCGACATCCACGTCCATGTGCCCGAAGGCGCAACGCCAAAAGACGGTCCTTCGGCTGGCATCACCATCGCCACGGCGCTCGCCAGCGCCCTCACCAAGATCAAGGTACGCCGCGACATCGCCATGACCGGCGAGATCACGCTGCGCGGCAAGGTGCTTCCAATTGGCGGCCTGAAGGAGAAGCTGCTGGCGGCCCATCGCGCGGGCATCTTCGAAGCGATCATGCCCGCGGCCAACCGCAAGGACATGGCCGACCTGCCCGAACTCCTCAAAACCACGATGAAGCTACACTTCGTCGAGGAGATGGACGAGGTGTTGAAGATCGCGCTCGAAGAGAAGTTGGTCGCGCTGGCGGAAGACATCCCGGTGGCACTCGCAAACGTGATTCCGCCGATCATGAACGGTGGCCAGCCAGTCGCTCACCAGTAAGAATTCGGTAGCCAGCGAACGGACCGTTGCTCAAAGGAGCTTCGGTCCGTTTTCGCTTGTAGCGGCCTCGGCGGGCTAAGCAGCAAATTTCCGGCGCGCGAAGCCGCAAAGCCCCATCAGGCCGGTCCCGAGGAGCACAAGCGAGCCTGGCTCAGGGGTCGCCGCCGCGAACGTGACGTTTGCAGTCTGCTCTTCATCGACCAGGCTCCCCCCAGCCTCGCCAAAGAGGTTTTCCTGGTACTGGTCAGGAACTCCGAGAAACACGCTGGCATCCACTCCATTCGCCAGCTGAAACGCTACACCATTGTTGTCGAGCGAATAAGTAGATCCGGTCAGGAAGAGAAAATTGTCGTTCTCTTCAAACCCATTCTTTTTCAAGATCTTCACAATCGACTGTCCATCGTCCGTACCGCTCACGGATACGATCGTAAATTTTCCGGCGGTAGTGGTCGGCGTGATGTCGAACGATCCGGATCCGGAATACGGCGTCGCAGGACTGCCGGAAGCGCTTGCATTGCCCGTAAACGCGAAGTTTACGATCGTATCGGCAAACAGGGGTGTAGCCGAAAGTGCTAAGAGGGCGAGAGGACAGAGCTTCAATGCAAGGGTTTTCACGCTCTCCTGAGCGGCATTGTGTTGGATATACAACTTTCGTTGTATTGATAAGTACGTAGAAAAACATAAGCGAGATTGCTCCGCATCTCAATTGCTTGAACTATCTGTCCTGATCGCCGGTCTCTTCTGCTATCGTGCCGATGCCCGCACATCCGACTGCCGAGGAGTGCCCTGACATTCCCGATCGGAAATGATTTCTCAATCGTACCCAGCATCGTGTATAACCGGGGCGTCGGTCTTCTCGAGCACCAGGCACGTACTGTGCTTTTGCTCAAACTCCTCCGACAACACCAGGAG
>CAXTMK010000039.1:0-10607 GCA_964245315.1 uncultured Acidobacteriaceae bacterium
GTCCCGACCCAGCCGCGCTTTCCCACCGGAGCCATCGTGCTCATCGGCCTCGGCATGCTGTTCCTGCTCGGCACCATGGGCATCTTCCATGCCGTGCCCGGCTCGGCTCTGGTCGGCCTGTTTCTCCTGATGCTTGGCGCAAAAAACTTCTACGATCGCATGTCCAACAGCGGTGGGGGGTTCGCCTACGATGGCACTCCCAATTACAACGTCCGGGTCGTTCACGCGCTCAGCAACTCCATCTGGCTGCTGGTGGTCGGCGTCCTCTTCCTGCTCGACAGCTTCCACATCTTCCGCTGGGCGAATAGCTGGCCGTGGATCATCATCGTGGTCGGCGTGATGATGCTGGCCAGGCGCGCCGCCTACAACTCCGCCGCCGCGGCCTACACGCCGCCCATCCATTCGCCCTACACGCCGCCGCCGTATACGCCGCCGGCCTCCGAACCCATCATCACGCCGCCACCCACCGGCAACGAACAACCCACAACGCACAACGAAACCCGCTCCGACAACGAAGGAGCCCTCTAATGGCCACCTATCCGCCTCCTTACGGCTTCACCCCCAAACAGCAGGCCCGCATGGCGCGCGAGCAGTACAAAGCCCAGGCTCGCGCCGCCGTGCTCGCGGCAAAAGCGCAGCGCGACCTGTACCGCTACCAGACTCGCGGGCAGCGCCGCAGCTCCATCCTCGGCCCGCTTCTGGTGCTGTCGGTCGGCGTCGTCATCCTGCTCATCCGCATGGGCCGCATCCCGCTCCCCGCCTTTGTGGAGTGGTACGGCCGCTGGTGGCCGCTCTTCCTGGTCGTCGCCGGAGCGATTCTTGTTGCCGAGTGGGCCTTCGACCAGATGCCCCGCGAAGACGCCACGCCCTACGTCCGCCGCGGCGTGGGCGGCGGAGCCATCTTCCTGCTCATCCTGCTCGCGCTTACCGGCGCCTCCATTCGCGGCCTGCACACCGGGCTGAACGCCGGACACGACTTCGTCCTGGGCCTGCCCTTCACCGGTACCGACTCCTTCGACGAGTTCTTCGGCAGCCGCCACGACACCTCGGAGCCGCTCGAGGAAGACTTCCCCGCCGGCTCCTCGCTGGCCATCGACAACCCCCACGGCAGCGTCACCGTCGTCGGCAAGAGCGCCGACAACAAGGTTCACATCATCGTCGACAAGCACGTCTGGAGCGAATCCGACTCAGACGCCGATTCCAAGGCTCAGCGACTCAATCCGAATGTAACCCACGCCGGCTCCACGCTCAGCATCAGCGTGCCCACGCTCTCGGGTTCCACCGCCGACCTGAACGTCACCGTGCCCGACTTCGGCGACACCACCGTTACCACCAACCACGGCGACATCAACGTCTCCGGCATCAACGCGCCCGTCAACCTGACCGCCAACCACGGCAGCATCTCGCTCAGCGGCATCAAGGGCACGGTCATCGCGCGCATCAACAGCGGCGGCTCATCCTTCACCGCGCACCAGGTGGACGGCGACGTCCAGGTCAACGGCCATGCCGACAACGTCAGCGTCACCGACGTCTCCGGCCACACCTACCTCGAAGGCGAGTTCAACGGCGACACCCATCTCGAACGCCTGCGCGGCCCTATGAACTTCCACACCAGCCGCACCCAGTTTTCGCTGCAGCGGCTGGACGGCGCGGTCGATATCAGCCCCGACGCCGCGCTCTACGCGTCGCAGATCGTCGGCCCCACCAGCGTCCACACCCGCAGCCGCAACATCACCTTCGACCGCATCTCCGGCCCGGTCGATGTCACTAACTCGAACGGCAGCGTCGACATCACCGGCGCTCCGCCGCTGGGCGATATCTCGATCGCCAACCGTAACGGCGAAGTGCACGTCATCGTGCCGCAGGGCGGCGGCTTCCTGCTCGACGCGGACACTACCGACGGCAGCATAGAGACCGACACGTCGCTCCATCCCGAGACGCACGGCGCCCACACTTCGCTTACCGGCACGGTCGGCGCGGGCGGCCCCAAAATCACCGTCCGCACCACCCACTTCAACGTGGACATCCACAGCAAACCCTATCCGGCCACCAAACCGCAGTCTGATAAGGACAGCAAGAGCCTGTAACTTCCTGTCTGTTTGACTCTGTTTCAGGGCCTAAGACCCGTACTCTAACAGCCTGGGGCAACGCCCCAGGTTTTCGGGTGGCAGTGAGGCAGAGGGCTAAAAGCCCGACCCAATTCCGGTAAGGATTTTAAATCGATGACACTAAATGTGCCGACCGCTGAGGGATCGAAGTCAGAGTGACCTTCGAAGTCATGTGCTCAGGGTGTCCGATCCAGTCCACACAATAGCCATGACTGTCGGCGACGCAGATAACACCATCGACAGATACGTAAACATGCCGTCCTAAGCTCGCGTGAACACCTGCAGTCAGTTCAGATGCGGCTTCGCGCGCACATTTTGCGGGATTGCGATGGACATAGATTGCGGCAAAGTGAGCTTGTCCTTTGGCATCCGTCTTCGAAGCGGTCGTGTGGTTCTCAGATTCGCAGGAATAGTTTTGCCATGTCTCGGTGACGACAATATTCGGGACTGGATTTCCCTTTGCATCAACCACGAAGACATCCCAGGCCGGTGCCGCAAGGAATGCAGCATATGACGGCATTGCGTAAAGCACTAACACGGCTGCACCGACGAGCAACGCGAGACGTCTTCGTTTCATGGCGTTCAGTCTAATGCATTGAACGAAGCCATCCCTTCGCCACTACTGATCCTGCAAAGGTCGTTTGCTTCCGCAAACGATACCCCACGCTCCACCCCAGCGAGCAAGTGCGGCTCGCCGGGGACCCCGGCCTGCGACGATGGAACTGTCGCGAGGATGGCGGCACCCAGCGTGGTGGCGAGATGACATACGGTTAGGGTAGACTCTCAGACTGAATGAGTATTCAGTCGAGGATGCAATGAAGATCATTGTCGCAATCAAGCAGGTTCCCGAGCGCGACGCGCAGATCGCCGTCGCGGCCGACGGACGGTGGATCGACGAGGACGACCTCGCCTACACCATCAACGAGCCGGACGCCTACGCGCTCGAAGAGGCGCTTCAGCTAAAAGAAAAGAACGGCGGCGAGGTGATCGCGCTGTCGCTCGGCCCGGAGCGCGTGACCTCGACCCTGCGCGAGGCGCTGGCCAAGGGCGCGGACCGGGCGATTCACGTCGAGTTCAATGAGGCCGGCTCGCTCGATACGCTGGCCTTGGCGCGCATGCTCGCCGATGCCATCAAGCCCGAGGCGCCGGACCTGATCCTGACGGGCTTGCAGTCGGACGATCTCGGCCTCGGCCAGACGGGCGTCGTGGTGGCCGAGCTGCTGGGAATCGCACACGCCACGATCATCATGCAGGTCGAAAAGACGGACGCGGGTTTGCGTGTGAAGCGCGAACTCGAAGACGGATGGTTTCAGCACGTCGATATGCCGCTGCCCGCGCTGCTCACGATTCAGTCCGGCGGCAATAAGCTGCGCTACGCCACGCTGATGGGCATCAAGAAAGCGAAGTCGAAGACTACCGCGACGGTCACGCCGCCGGACGCCGCGGGTGCCGGGCCGGTTTCTTTGGAGCGCGTATACCTGCCCGAAAAGCAGAAGAGGACCGAGATGCTGACCGGTTCCGCGAGCGAGATCGCGACGAAGATTGTGGAGAAGCTGAAGTTCGAAGTGAGGGTGCTATGAGTGGCATTCTGGTGGTCGCGGAGCAGCGCGAAGGCAAGCTGAATGCGTTGAGCCTGGAGGCCCTGGCGTTCGCGCAGAAGCTGGGCAGCGATGTCGCAGCGGCGGTTTTGGGGTCGGAAAGCGACGCAACGGCAGCGGCGGCCGGGCTCGCGGCGGCGAAGGTCTTCGCCGTGGCGAGTCCGCTGCTGGCCGAGTACACGGTCGATGGCTACTGCATCGCGCTCCAGCAGCTGATCGAGCGCGAGAAGCCGACGTTCTTGGTCTTTCCGCACACCTACCAGGTCCGCGACTTCGCACCGGCACTCGCAACGCGCTTCAACGAAGTGCTCATCTCGGACGTGGTCGGCCTGTTGGATGGCCCGGTCTTCGTGCGCCAGCTGATGCAGGGCAAGCTGAACGCCGACTACAGGCACACAGGTTCCGGCCCGGCGTTCCTCTCGGTGCAGGCGGGATCATTTCGAGCCTCCGAAGTGAGCGCCGACGGAGCGGCTGAGGTATTCGCGCCCGAGCTCGCTGGCGCGCAGATTCGCACCAGACCCGGCGAGCGTTTCCGCGGATCAGCCCAAACGGTCGACCTCGGCGCCGCGCCGGTAATCGTATCGGTCGGGCGCGGCATCCGCGAGGAGGACAACATCGCCCTTGTGCAGGAGCTCGCCGATGCGCTGGGCGCGGAAATGGCGGCCTCGCGGCCGATCTGTGACGCGGGCTGGCTGCCGATGGAGCGGCAGGTCGGCAGCTCCGGCCAGACGGTCGCACCGAAGCTTTACCTGGCCGTCGGCATCTCCGGCGCGATTCAGCACCTCGTCGGCATGAAGGGCTCGAAGACCGTCATTGCCATCAACAAGGACGAGAACGCGCCAATTTTCGAGGTGGCGGATTATGGGGTGGTGGGGGATTTGTTCGAGATCGTTCCGGCGCTGACGAAAGCGATTCTGGCAGCGAAGTCCTAAGACAAAGACGACCACGGATTTGACGGAGGAAACACGGGTCTAATCCGTGATGATCCGTAAAATCCGCGGTCGTTTTTGTTTTACAGGTTCAGTTTCTTGAAGATCGGCTCCGGGATGTGCTGGATCACGAACATGATCGGACCCCACTGGAACGGCACATAGAGCGTATCCGCCTTCCTGTCGATGGCGCTTACGATCGACTTCGCCACGGCATTCACATCGGCGAATTTCTCCGAGCCCTTCATCGCGGCAGTCATCGCCGTTTTGGTCGGTCCCGGCTTGATATTCAGCACCGTCACGCCTTCGCGGTCGACGCGGTTGCGCAACCCGCCCAGGAACGCGCTCAAACCCGCCTTCGACGAGCCGTAAAGGTAATTCGACTTGCGCCCGCGATCGCCGGCGACTGACGAAATGACAGCCAGCACGCCCGAATGGCGCTGCACGCAGTAGTTCGCGAGAAACGTCAGCAGCGAGACCGGCGCGATGAAGTTCGTGTGCAGAATCTGCTCCGCGGTGGCGAAGCTCTGCTCCGCCGCCTGCTGGTCGCCCAGGATGCCGTGCGCCAGGTATGCGACGTCCATGCCGCCGAGCGAGTTGATGCCGTGCGTCAGCAGCGAAGGGTGCTGCGCGGTGTCGTCCAGGTCGACGACGGCGGTGTCGACGAAGGCCGCGCCGCGGGTCTTCAGGTCGGCGGCCACGGCGGCCAGCTTGTCGGCGCTGCGCGCAACCAGGAAGAGGCTCGCGCCCTGCTGCGCCCAGATGCGGCATGTGGCTTCGGCGATGCCTGAGGTCGCACCCAGGACGAGGATCTTCTTCGAAGTTGAATCGGTAGCTGTGCTCATAGCGCGGGTGTGTCTCCGGTGACGCGCTCCCAGAAGCTGGAGGTGATGGCGGGATCGCGGAAGCGGGCGAGTTGCTCCCACTGCGGGTAGAAGGCTTGGAACTGCGCGGCGGTCATGGCGGCATCCTTCGCGGGGTAGAGCCGGCCGCCATACTCGAGCGTCATGTCGGCCAGGCGTTCGACCAGCGGGAAGGTCAGGCCTTCCTTGATGGGGAAGTCGAGCGCGAGCGTGATGCCGGGTTGCGGAAAGCTGAGCAGGCCGGGCGAAGGCACGTCGCCGAAGACCTTCAGCACGGCCAGGAAGCTGGCCAGGCCCGACTTTGCGACTTCCTTCAGGATGGCGATGGTGCCCTCGCGCGCATGCTCCCACGGAATAGCGTACTGGAACTGCAGCAGGCCGGATTTACCATACATCTTGTTCCACTTCAGCACCTTGTCCAGCGGATAGAAGAAGGGCTCGTAGTCCTGCAGCGCCTGCACGCGCGGCTTCATCTGCTTGTGGAAGAAGACGGTGTTGAACATCGAAACCGTCGTGTGGTTGAGCGCGAATCCGGGCGCTTCGACGGGGAAGACGAGCTTCGGTTCCGGCGAAGGGTGCAGCTGCGACGGCACGCTGGAGTGTTCGCCGATCATGTAGACACCGCGCGCGAAGTTCTTGCCGGTGGAGGCGCAGTCGATCCAGCTGACGGTGTATTCGGTGTGCTTGTACTGGTCGGCGAGTTGCAGGAACTCGTCCACGCCGTGGTACTGAATGCCCTCGTAGTCGATCAGGCGCGACGCAATCGGCCGCATGCGCAGCGTCGCCCAGGTAATGACTCCGGTAAGCCCCAGTCCGCCGATCGTCGCCGCAAACCAGTCGGGATCCTGCGTCGGCGAGCAGATGCGCTTCGAGCCGTCCGAGCGGACCAGCTCGAACTGCGTAATGTGATTGCCGAAGGTGCCTGCGACGTGATGGTTTTTGCCGTGGATATCGTTGGCAATGGCGCCGCCGAGCGTGACGTATTTGGTCCCGGGCGTCACCGGTAGAAAGAACCCGAGCGGCACGGCGAAGTCGAGAATCTGCGCCAGCGTCATGCCGGCCTCGGCGGTTAGTAGCCCTGTCGCGGGATCGAAGTGGATCAGGCGGTTCATCGCCGTGGTGACGATCAGGTTGCCGTCCTTCAGCAGGCAGGAATCGCCATAGCTGCGGCCCATTCCGACGGCGAGCACGCCGTTGTGCAGTCCGGCGATGTTGGCCGGATACTCCTGCTGCCAGTGCATGGGCACGACGTGGGCCTGATACTTAGGGTACCGGCCCCAGCTCTCGAAGGAGGCATCGAGCGGTGACGAATTGCTCCCGGTGCGAGCGGTCTCCGCGGCGGCTTGATCCAAGGTCGTCGGCATAGACTTCAGGATACCTTGTTCACGGGAAAGCCAAAAGGACTAAGTCCATGATCCCCATGGTCGACGCGGAGCAAATTTCCAGTCCCCTATGCAGTTTAGTTTGTCATCCCGCAGGGATCTGCTGTTGCACTTTGTCCGTCGCAGAACAAAAGCAGATGCCTACGGGATGACAAACAAGAGAGTGATTCCTGCATGCCTTCAGAAATCCGCTCTACGCCGCAACCTTCTGGCGCTCAGCGTGGGCGGCTGAGGCCTTTAGGCGAGCATCCTTCGCCACGACCGCGAGCGCTGCGAAGCCGGGTGCGTCGTTGGCCGCGATGTCGGCGAGAATCTTGCGATCGAGCGTATTGCCCGCCAGCTTCAGACCGTTGATGAACGTCGAATAGCTCATGCCGTTCTGCAACGCGGCGGCGCCGATGCGGACGATCCAGAGCGAGCGGTACTGGCGCTTCTTCTGTTTGCGGCCGGTGTAGGCGAACTTCAGTCCGCGCTCGACAGCTTCCTGAGCGGCCTGGTAGAGCTTGGATTTGGTGAGAAAGTAGCCGCTGGCGCGCTTTAGAATTTTGCGGCGGCGGTCTGCGCGTTTCGTACTCCGTTTGACACGGGGCATGTTGATCTCCTTTTGCGTACATCGTTGGCACGGCTGGTGGAAAGGGTTCCACTTCACGCGTGTGTCGCGGGTTCCAATCTCGATGGGATTCGCCGGATTGGCTAATCCAGGAGGCCTTTACGCTTGAGCGGCCCCGCTCGATTGGAACGGTGGGTGGAGTGGTCAGGCGTAAGGCAGCATCCGCGACACGTTGTAGCGATCCGCATCGGAGATGAGGCCGGCTTTGCCGAGCCTGCTCTTGGTAGCATTGTTCTTCGAGGTGAGGATGTGGCGCATCTTGGAGTGGCCGCGCTTGAACTTGCCGGTGCCAGTCTTCGTGAAACGCTTCGCCGCACCTGAGTGGGTTTTCAACTTAGGCATGGAACTTCCTTGGTATTTCTGACAACCCTTTGAGTCTACCGGATTTGGCGCGGCTTGGAAAGTCTGGTTACCTTCGCGGCGGCGATGCAGCACCTTCGCGTATCCTGTTATCACACCGGAGGAGAAGCGATGTTCGCCGACGACACGACCACAATATCCGCGGAGCTGATCGAACTCGAAGAGCGCTTCGGCGCGCACAACTACCATCCCCTCGATGTCATCATCGAGCGGGCCTCCGGCGCGTGGGTCTATGATGTCGACGGCAAGCAATACCTCGACTTTCTGGCCGCGTATTCAGCCGTAAACCAGGGCCACTGCCATCCCGTGATCCTGAAGGCCATGACAGAGCAGGCGCAGCGCGTCACCATCACCTCGCGCGCCTTCCGCAACGACCAGTTGCCGCTGCTTTACCGCGACCTGCACGAGATCACCGGCTTCGAGATGGCGCTGCCCATGAACTCCGGCGTGGAAGCCGTGGAGACCGCGCTGAAGGCCGCTCGCAAGTGGGGCGAGACCGTGAAGGGCGTGCCCGCCGGACAGGGCGAGATTCTCGTCTGCTCGAACAACTTCCACGGCCGCACCATCTCGGTCGTCGGCTTCTCGTCGGAGCAGCAGTACAAGTCCGGCTTTGGGCCGTTCCCCACCGGATTTCGCCAGATTCCCTTCGGCGATGCCGCGGCATTGCGCGACGCGATCACTCCCAACACCGTCGCGTTCCTGGTCGAACCGGTGCAGGGCGAGGCCGGCATCATCGTGCCGCCCGCGGGCTTTCTGCGGGAGGCGCGCGCGATCTGCGACGCCCACAACATGCTGCTGCTGTGCGACGAAATCCAGTCCGGCCTGGGGCGCACCGGCAAGCTCTTCGCGTTCGAGCACGACGGCATCCGGCCCGATGTCTGCATCATCGGCAAGGCGCTCTCCGGAGGCTTTTATCCGGTCTCCGCGGTGCTGGCGTCGCGGGAAATCCTGGGCGTCTTCCAGCCCGGAGACCACGGCAGCACCTTTGGCGGCAATCCGCTGGCCGCCGCCGTGGCCCGCGCCGCGCTGCGCGTCATCGTGGATGAAGAGCTGCCGCGGCGCTCCGCTGAGCTGGGAGCCTATGCGCTGGAGCGGCTGCGCGCCATCCAGTCGCCGGCCATCGTGGAGGTTCGCGGCAAGGGGTTGTGGATCGGCATCGAGCTGAACGTCGCGGCGCGACCGTTGTGCGAGGCGCTGCAGCGGCGCGGCGTGCTCTGCAAGGAGACGCACGACACCGTCATTCGCCTGGCTCCGCCCCTGACCATCAGCCGCGAAGACCTGGCCTGGGGGCTCGACCAGATGGAAGCCGTGCTGGCGCAGTTCTAACGCTGGTGCCGCGCACCTTTAGCAGGGTTACAGCAGCGTGGTGGGCGGCCGGCCTGGCGCTCGCAATCGGTGTCGGGCTGCGGCTCGGTTCCGTCTTTGCGCAGGCTGACGCCGGCGTCTACCTCGACATCGCATACGGCCAACCGGTCATGGCTCCCTTCGCCTGGAGACAGCTTGGCCCGCTGCTGGCGCGGGTGACCGCCGTCCTGTTGCAGGTGCCGGTCGAGAGCGCATTTCTGATTGAAGGCACGCTGGCGCTGGCGATTTTCCTCGGTGTCGTGCTGGCGCTCTTGCGGCGTTCCGGCGCGCCGCGCTGGATGTTCCCCGCCGTCGCCGGGCTGTTCTTCTGGAGCCAGCAGTTCAACGGGTTGGCTCTGCCGGATCTGACCTACGCCGCGCTGCTGGCGGTCTTTCTGCTGCTGCTCAGCCGCGAACGATATCTGCTCGCCGGCGTGATGCTGCTTCCGCTGGAGGTAGCCCGCGAGTCGACGCTGCTGGCGCTGATCTGCCTTCTCATCGTCGGCTACAAGCGTCTGCGGAGGCAGGAGATCGTCGCCGCGGTCGCCGCTACACTCGCCGGCGCGGGCATGGTGAGGCTGCTAACGCGGCATGCGCTGCCGAACCGCGAACATCTGCCGGCGATCTTCTACATGGCGGCAAAGCTGCCCGAAAATCTGCTGAAGAATGTCTTCGGCGCCGTATTGTGGGCGAACCTCTACCCGGTATGCGCCGCGCCGACGCATCGGATCGCGCTGCATCTTGGCCCGCTACACGAGATCGGCCTCTGCGCCTTCGCGCCGGGTTATCCGAGGCAGACGGCATTCCTGGCGCTCGCCAGCTTCGGGCTGTTTCCGCTGCTGCTGTGGCGTGTGCGTAAGCGCATCGGCCTGCAATCCGCGAGCGTTCTGCTGCGCTTCTGCGTTCTATACGGAGCGACATCGTTTCTGCTCGCTCCTGTGCTCGGCCGCCAGGTGGGACGGCTCTTTGGTTACGGCTGGCCGCTGTTCCTGGTTGCGCTTCCGCTGCTGATGGCGGGCGCCGGCCTGACCTTCGCATCGCGCCGCGCCGCCGGGGCGTTTGTGGCGCTGCAGCTGGCGGTCTCATGGTCGGCGTGGTGGCTCATCGAGTGGAAGGCGAACTGGGATGTCGAGATCGTTGCCGTTCTGTACGCGGCGGGCTGGCTTGTGCTGCGCTTCGGCGTGGTCTCCGACCCCTCGAATGTCGTCAGTCTGGCGCAGCCAGAATCTCCTTAGTGGTCCGGCTTCCGCGCTACGCGCGCAGCGTAGTCGTGAGCGCTTGAATCGCGTCTGGTTCGCCCAATTCGGGGCGCAAAATTCACCCTATCCGCGTGGTATACTTTGAGTTACAAATGGGTCTCGAAATCTGACGAAAAACGCTGATTTCGCGGACTTTTCCCGCGACACCCAGCCC
>CAXTMK010000039.1:10617-35021 GCA_964245315.1 uncultured Acidobacteriaceae bacterium
ACAAATTCAGCCTCACCCGCAGCCTCTGCTGCACGGAGTTCCATGGCCTCGACACCAGTTCCGCCCGACCCGACGAACCTTCCTCCGATACCGGCTGTCGCACCTAAAGAAGGCGGCGGTTACTCCGCCGAAAACATCACCGTGCTGGAGGGTCTCGCGGCCGTTCGCCTGCGACCCGCCATGTACATCGGCTCAACCGGCGAGCAGGGCCTGCACCACCTGGTTTACGAAGTCGTCGACAACTCCGTCGACGAGGCGCTCGGCGGCCATGCCACGCGCATTGACTGCACCATCCACGTGGACAACTCCGTCACCGTCGTCGACGACGGGCGCGGCATCCCGGTCGACAACAAGACCATCAACGGCGTCACCATGCCGGCCGTGCAGGTCGTGCTGACGATGCTGCACGCGGGCGGCAAGTTCGACGCCTCCAACTACAAGGTCTCGGGCGGCCTGCACGGCGTCGGCGTAAGCTGCGTCAACGCGCTCTCGCAGGAGTTCGACGTGGAGATCTGGCGCGACGGCTATGCCTGGGAGCAGGACTACAGCAAGGGCGCGCCCATCAGCCTGCTGCGCAAGATGGGCCCGAGCACGCGGCGCGGCACCAAGGTCCACTTCCTGCCCGACAAATCCATCTTCACCGTCACCGAGTTCAACTTCGACACGCTCGCCAACCGCCTGCGCCAGCTCGCCTTCCTGAACAAGGGCATCGAGATCACCCTCACCGACGAGCGCACCACCGACGCCAGGGGCGACGCCAAGGCACAGATCTACAAGTACGCCGGCGGCATCGCCGAGTTCATCAAACACCTGAACAAGGGCAAGCAGGTGCTGCACGAGAAGCCGATCTACATGGAAGCCGAGCGCGACGGCGTCGCCATGGAGATCGCCCTGCAGTACAACGACGGCTACTCGGTCACCGAGTTCACCTTCGCCAACAACATCAACACGGTGGACGGCGGCACGCACCTGCAGGGCTTCAAGTCCGCGCTTACCCGCACCATCAACGCGGCGGGCAAGGCTAACGGCCTCTTCAAGGAGGCCGAGGCGCTCTCGGGCGACGACGTGCGCGAAGGCATCGTGGTCGTCATCTCGGTCAAGCTGTCGCAGCCGCAGTTCGAAGGCCAGACCAAGGGCAAGCTGAACTCGGACATCGCCGGCACGGTGCAGGCGTTCGTGAACGAGCGTCTGGGCGCGTATCTCGACCAGAACCCGCCGATCGCCAAGAAGATCATCAACAAGGCCATCGACGCACAGCGGGCACGCGAGGCTGCGCGCAAGGCTCGCGACCTGACCCGCCGCAAGGGCGCGCTCGACGGCGGCGGCTTGCCGGGCAAACTTGCCGACTGCAGCGAGCGCCAGCCGGACCGCTGCGAACTCTACCTTGTCGAGGGTGAATCGGCCGGCGGAACAGCAAAGCAGGGCCGCGACCGCAAGTTTCAGGCCATCCTGCCGCTGAAGGGCAAGATTTTGAACGTCGAAAAGGCCCGCTACGACAAGATGCTGGGCCACGAAGAGATCCGCGCCATGATCACCGCGCTCGGCTGCGGCATCGGCAAGGACGACTTCGACCCCGCCAAACTGCGATACGGCAAGCTGATCCTGATGACCGACGCCGACGTCGACGGATCGCACATCCGCACGCTTCTGCTCACCTTCTTCTTCCGCCACATGACGGAGCTGATCAAGCGCGGGCACGTCTACATCGCGCAGCCTCCGCTCTTCCGCATCAAGAAGGGCAAGTTCGAGCAGTACATCAAGGACGAGCGCCAGTATGTCGACGTCATGATCAAGCGGGCATCCGATGGGATGATCATGACTTACGGTGAGGGTGGCGCCAGGCTCGAAGGCGAGGCCCTGACCAGGTACATGGCCCAGCTGAACGACTTCCTCAACTTCTCCGACAAGGTGGGCAAGCGGCTGCGCAACGAGGCCGTCATGCAGGCCTTCATCGAGCTTTTTGCGCACGAAGGTGCAGCCCCGGCCAGGAAGGAAGACTTTCAGTCGGCCGACGGCACCGCGCCCGCCAAGATACAGGAGATGAAGACGCGCCTCGAAGCCATCCGTCGCGAGCACCAGTTCCGCGGCGTTGGCGAGCCGGTCTTCGACGCCGAGCACCAGACCTGGTCGATCACCTTTACCGACTCGCAGGGTGCCGAGCGCAAGATCGACTGGGCGCTCGCCAACGCCGCTGAATCGCGTCAACTGCTGGGCAAGTACGCGCAGATCAAAGATCAACTGCAGGCTCCGTTCCTCATCTCCTACGCCACGAAAACGCCAGCCGAAGTCACGCAGGCCGCTCTCGACGAGGCGGACGAGGTCGCGCAGGAAGAGGGCGTCAACGAGACCATCGCCGCCGCGCCCGGAACCGTCGCCGAAGCCAGGCCGGCCAAACGCAGCCGCGCCAGCCAGGACCCGGTCGAGAAGAAGACGCCGCGCGAGGTCTTCGACTACGTCATCGAGCAGGGCCGCAAGGAGTATCAGGTGCAGCGCTACAAAGGCCTGGGCGAGATGACCGCGCCGCAGCTCTGGGAGACCACCATGGATCCCGAACGCCGCACCCTGATGCAGGTGAAGCTTGAAGACATCGCCGCGACGGAAGAGATCTTCACCACGCTGATGGGCGAGGATGTCGAAAGCCGGCGCAGGTTCATCGAAGAAAACGCGCTTGACGTGAAGAACCTCGACATCTAGCGAGTTTCAATTGCATTTCATCGCTCATGCTCTGCAATAATGCAGAGCATGAGCGAAAATTCAGCCTCCCCTTCCACCCTCGCCGTCACGCGCCGCCGCATTCTTGCCGCCTGTTCCGCCGCCGGTCTGGGCCACACCCTGGTTCCGGGTGCGCTGCTCGCGCTCGCCGCCCAGCCTGACACCGCCGAAGCCCAGCAGCGCCGCAGTGCGCCCGCCGATCCCGCCGCGGACAAGATCACCGGCGACATGATCGATTCGGTCGCCGCCTTCACCGGCATCAAGATCAGCGAAGAGCAGAAGAAGATGATGCTCAGCGGCCTGCGCTCGCAGCACCAGTCGGTGATGGCAATCCGCGAGATGCATCTGCCGAACAGCGTTCCACCGTCGTTCATCTTCGACCCCGTTCCCGGCAACATGACGCTCGACAGCGCACGCAAGCCGATGAAGATTTCGCCGTCGCCGAAGGTCGCATTCGACAAGCAGGCCGCAGCGGCGGAAGCCGGCATCGAGGTTTCGAACCCGCTCGCGTTTATGACCGTCCGCGAACTGGGCGAGCTGGTGAAGACGCGCAAGGTCACCTCCACCGAGCTGACCAAAATGTATCTGGCGCGCCTGCACAAGCTCGACCCGACGCTGCACTTCGTCATTACCTACACGGAGGAGCGCGCGCTGAAGCAGGCCGCCGCCGCCGACGCGGAGATCGCGGCGGGCAAGTATCGCGGTCCGCTGCACGGCATTCCGTGGGGCGGCAAGGATCTGCTCGCGGTCAAGGGCTATCCGACCACCTGGGGCGCGGGCGGCTTCGAAAAGCAGATGATCGACGACGACGCCGAGGTGGTAAAGCGGCTGGATAATGCGGGCGCCGTGCTGATCGCCAAGCTGGCGATGGGCGCGCTCGCGCAGGGCGACGTGTGGTTTGGCGACCGCTGCCGCAACCCCTGGAACCCAACCACCGGCTCGAGCGGATCGTCCGCCGGCAGCGCCAGCGCGACCTCAGCCGGATGTGTCGGCTTCTCGATCGGCACCGAAACCTCCGGCTCCATCGCCTCGCCCTCGACCCGCTGCGGCGTAACCGGGCTGCGTCCTACCTTTGGCCTGGTTCCGCGCACCGGCGCCATGGCGCTTAGCTGGACGATGGATAAAATCGGCGCCATCTGCCGCTCGGTCGAGGACTGCGCGATGGTCATCTCGGCCATCTATGGGCCGGACGGGCACGATCTCTCGGTGCAGAACGCGGCCTTCAACTGGGACGCGGCGTTCGACATCAGGAAGCTGCGCGTCGGCTACTTCAAGAGCGCGTTCGATCTCGAACCGCTGGCCGCCGACGCGACCCCAGCGCAGAAGTCCGCCTACGAGCGCCGCGCCTACGACGCCAGGTTCAACACCGACGCGCTGGCCGTGCTGCGCAAAATGGGCATCGAGCTGATTCCCACCGAGATGCCGAAGTTCAACTTCGGAGCCATCTCGCCGGTGCTCGAAGCCGAGGCCGCCGCCGCCTTCGACGAACTGACCACCAGCGGACGCGACGCGCTGCTGACCGCGCAGGGTCCGGGCGACTGGCCCAACGGCTTCCGCACCTCGCGCTTCTACTCGGCGGTCGATTACATCAACGCCATGCGCGCCCGCACGCTGGGCATGGCCGCGATGAACGACCTCTTCAGGACGGTCGACGTCATCGTGACCCCCACCTCCGGATCGCAGGGATCGGCGACCAACCTGACCGGGCATCCGGCGATCATCGTACCCAACGGCGTGCGCGGCAACGATTATCCTGCGGCGCCGGCCGGGGGCGGAGGCGGCTTCGGAGGCGGTGGCGGCGGAGGACAGCAGGGCGGCGCGGGAATGCCCGTATCCCTGACTTTCCTCGGCACGCTGTATTCGGACGCTCGGCTGGCCGCTTTTGCGAAGGCGTATCAGGATGCAACGGGCTTTCATAAGCTGCATCCGAAGGTTGTCTACGCATAATTCTGCATTGCGGCGGCAACAAGCAATTTCGAATATTTTACTTGTTGCGAATGTTGCGCTTACACTGGCAATGGTGTGAGGAGAATATGCAATGCCAGGCATACCCGTGACGCTGCAACCCTCGGAGCAGCATCAGGTCCGAGAAATTAGCCGCATACTCCAACTCGGAACGGCGGCTCTTGTGAGTCCGCATGACGAAAGGATCGATCTTCCTGAAAGCGTCTACAGCATCCTTAAAGATGCGGTGCGGCACATGGCTTCCGGCCGGGATGTTACGCTCGTCTCGCGGAAACAGGAACTTACGACTCAGCGCGCGGCAAACATGCTGGGTTTTTCCAGGCCTCATCTGATCAAGTTACTGGAAGCAGGCGTCATTCCGTTTCAGAAAGTTGGCCAGCATCGCCGCATTATGCTGAAGGATCTCCTGGCTTTTCAGAAGCGAAGAGATGCCGCTCGCAAGGATGCTCTCGGCCGTTTGGCCCGGGAAGAATTTGAGAGCGGTTCCTACGAAGGGACGGAGATGCCTTCAGGCGGCAGCGACGAGTGAGGGCGGACTATCCTGCCATACTGGACGCATGTGTCCTCCTGCCCATGCCATTGGCGGATACGCTGCTGCGCATGGCTGAGACGCCGCGCCTGTTCCGTCCGAAGTGGTCGGACGCAATCATCGCTGAGGTCTCAAGCAATCTCCAGAAAAAGTGGAACAAGACGGCGGAGCAGGTGGAACGCCGGGAAGCTGTGCTTCGTACCCATTTTCCCGAGGCATGGATCGAAGGCTACGAGCCCTTGATCGCTACCATGTCGAACGATGCCAAAGATCGTCACATCCTGGCTGCCGCTGTCTGCTCAGGAACGAAGCTGATCGTAACGTATAACGCAAGGCACTTTCCGCAAAGAGCGCTGGAGCCTCTGGGAATCGAGGTTCAGGGGCCGTCCACTTTCCTGATAAACCTGTACGTTCGGGAGCCCGGTATCGTGGTGCGGAAGCTGGCGGAGCAAGCCCAGAACGTCGGGATCGCCGTTGAAGACCTTCTGCGCAGACTGCAAACGAATGTGCCCGCCTTTGTATCCGCCTTCGGCGAAGGGCAGTCGATCGAACTGACGACAGACGATCAAGCTTGACCTTTTACCTGCGATACGGCTAGCCCATATGCCGGATCGTCAACTCCGGGATCCGTACATTCTGCGGCAGGCTGCACGCATACAAAATCGCCCCGGCCACATGCACCGGGTCCATCATGTGCGAGGCCTGCACCGACTCTTCGGTCCTGCCCTTGCCCAGCGCGAACTCGGTCTTGATGCCGCCCGGGCACATCGTTCCCACGCGGATGTTGTGCTTGCGCAGTTCGCCGTCGAGCGCCTGTGCGAACCCCACCTGCGCGAACTTGGTAGCGCAATAAACCGCCTCGCCGCCATAGCCGACCTGCCCTGCAATCGACGACACGAACAGAATCGTGCCCATCTTCTGCGCGATCATCACCGGCGCGGCGTGGCGCGAGAAGCAGAACCCCGAGCGCACGTTCGCGTCCATCATCTCGTCGTACTCGGCGACCGACGTGTCGACCAGATTCTTGTAATTCCCAATGCCGGCGTTGTTGATCAGGATGTCGAGCCGCCCGAAGCGCTCCGTCGCCAGCTTGACCGCCGCGATGGCTGTCGCCTCCTCGACCGCGTCGCCCGCGTAGTACGCCGCTTCGCCGCCGCTCCCCGTGATTTCGGCGCACAGCCGTTGGAGCCGTTCCGCTCGCCGCGCCGTCGCCACCACCTTTGCGCCCGCGGCCGCAAACTGCAGCGCCGCAGCCCGGCCCACGCCTGCGCTGGCTCCGGTGATCAATACCACTTTGTCTTGCAGTTCTGAAACCATCGAACACCTCATCCCCAACCTCATTCCGGATGCTACCATCCGACCATGCCGGACCTGATCGAAGCTCGC
Organism: uncultured Acidobacteriaceae bacterium; assembly: GCA_964245315.1. Classification (GTDB taxonomy): domain Bacteria; phylum Acidobacteriota; class Terriglobia; order Terriglobales; family Acidobacteriaceae; genus Edaphobacter. Next base: position 17,210 of record CAXTMK010000039.1, read on the forward strand.
AATCTGACGAAGATCTACGGAAGCACGCGGGTGGTCGACGAGGTCTCCTTCACCATCCGACGCGGCGAGACGCTCGGGCTGGTCGGCGAATCCGGCTCCGGCAAGAGCACCGTCGCGCGCATGCTGCTGCGCCTCGTCGAACCGAGCACGGGCACGATCCACTTCGACGGCACCGACGTTCTCGCCGCCAACTCCAAACAGCTTCACCTGCTAAGACGCCGCATGCAGATGGTCTTTCAGGATCCATTCGCCGCGCTGAATCCGAAGATGCGCATCCGCCAGATCGTCGCCGAGCCGTTCGCCATCCACGGCGGTCACTCGCGCGCTGAAGTCCGCACGCGCGTAGCCGAGTTGATGCACGAAGTCGGCCTCGAAAGCGACGTCCTCGAGCGTTTCCCGCATGAGTTCAGCGGAGGCCAGCGGCAGCGCATCAACATCGCCCGCGCGATCGCCCTGAAGCCTGAGTTCCTCGCGCTCGACGAGCCGGTCTCTGCGCTCGACGTTTCGGTCGGCGCGCAGGTCATCAACCTGTTGCGCGACCTCCAACGAACGCAAGGCCTGACCTATCTCTTCATCTCGCACTCCATGCCGCTGGTGCGCTATCTGTGCGACCGCGTCGCAGTCATGGAGCGCGGCAAACTGGTCGAACTCGGCGATGCGCTCGACGTTTGCGAGCATCCGCGCGAGCCCTACACGCAGCGCCTGATCGCGGCCACGCCCGAGATGCCGGCATAGTGTCGCTACAATGAAGTAAGGATGCTCTCCACAATCAGCTCGCATTGGCGTTATCTCTGGCTGGTTGCGGCCTCGCTCATCGCCGGCATCATGAACGCGATGGCCGGCGGAGGCTCATTCATCTCCTTCCCCGCAATGCTGGGCGTGGGCGTGCCGCCGGTCGAAGCCAATGCCACCAATACGGTCGCGCTGTGGCCCGGACAACTGACCTCGCTTGCCACCCTGCGCAACGATGTGCGCCGGGCTCTCCTGCCCACCGTGCTGTTTACCTCGCTGCTGGGTGGCGTCATCGGCGCGGAGGTGCTGCTGCACACGCGCCAGCTCACCTTCCTGCGCATGATCCCGTGGCTGATGCTGATCGGCGCGTTCATCTTCGGCATCAGCGGACGCGTCTCGCGCTGGCTGCGCGCGCGCTCCGTCCACGCGGCCGTGGAGCATCATCACGATCCGCCCATCAATCCGATCGCGCTGTTCTTCGCGCTGCTGCCTATCTGCTTCTACATCGGATACTTCGGCGCGGGCGGCGGCTTCCTGGTCATGACTATCCTCGCGCTTTTCGGCATGGAGGAGATGCACCAGCTCAACGCCATGAAGGTGGTCGCGGCGTGCGCCTCGAACTTCTGCGCTATCGTCACCTTTATCGTCAGCGGGCGAGTTGTGTGGCACGACTGCCTCATCTCGATGGTCTTCGCCGGGGCCGGCGGCTACATCGGGGCGCGCTACGCGCGGCGCATGAACCCCGAGGTGCTGCGCACCTTCGTCGTCATCACCAGCGTCGTCATCGCAGGGTACTTTTTCTGGAGGGAACGTTGAGTCACGAAGGCATCCGCATCGTAAGCGAAGAACAGGCACGCCGCGAAAGCGCGCAGGAGGTTCGCCTGCCGGCTGACGCCGTAACTCCGGCCAAGGTTCGGGTGATGAAGTCCGAAGGCACCGGTGTCGCGATCGAGTGGAAAGACGGCCACCACAGCGCGTGGAACTTCGCCTGGGTGCGCTGGGCTTGCCCTTGCGCGACGTGCAACGAAGAGCGTCAGCACACGGGCCGTGCGATCGGCGTACCCAAGCCTAAACCCGGCGGGCCACTGGTGTTGTATGAGGCTCCGCCGCGTCCCGTAGAGGTGACGCCGGTGGGAAAGTACGCCATTCGCTTCAAGTGGAATGATGGCCACGAGAGCGGAATTTATAGCTGGGAGTATCTACGGCGAGTGTGCCAGTGCGACGTCTGTCGCGCCCCTACGGCACAGACCGAAAAGCAGATCTCTACGGGATGACAAACGAAAGCAATTTTTTGTCATCCCGTAGGGATCTGCTTTCGTCTTTGTTTTGCTCTACTTCTCTTCCGCTTCCATCTTCGCTTCCTGATAATGCCCGATATGCTCGTAGATCGCCTCCGGAAACTTCAGGTTGCGGTAGAGATTCCCGCAGTCGGGATCGTCGGCGTCCGGCAGGATGGAAAAGTCCTGCTGCTTCTGCCACTCCACAATTCTGTCGCGGCGGGGTGGGTTGTAGTCGCGCCCTTCCACCTGGCGCAGCATCAGCCGCGCCTGCTCATCGGAGAAGTCCGGATCTTTCGTGAGCCACGCCAGCACTTCGTCATGCGGCATGAAGTGACGCGCAACCATCGCGAAGACCAGCCGCCCGTAATGGCCGATGTCTTTGCCCTCAGCAAGTGAGTCCAGCAGATGCGCCATCATGGAGTCGTTGCGCAGCTGCGACTCTGCATCCGGCACCGCTTCGCCGCTCGAACTCGGGCTGGGTGGATCTTTGAGCACGCGGTCCGGTGCTGCATGCTTCAGTTTCGCGAGCTCCGCCTCGGCTCGCTCCGCACGTTCGTTGGCCTGCTGCAATGCCTCCGCGCTGACTTCCGGTTCATCGAGAACTACTTCACGCTCTGCCATTGAGAACTCACCTTTACGAAGAGCTTACTTCGCTCTTTATTCGCTAACAATGAGACGGCGGGACTACTGAGGACGTTGCCTTGAGCCCATTCATCGCGATGGTGCCGCGATGAATGGGGCACAGTTCGTTAGAGGCTCAGGATTGAAAAGAGGTCGTCGACCGTGTTCGCCACCAGCAAAATTTCGCGCTTCTTCTCCGACATCATCCCCTCATGCATGCAGTGGTCCAGAAACCTGAGCAGGCCCTCGTAAAAGTTGTTTGTGTTCAACAGCACAATCGGCTTCGTATGCAGCTTCAACGTCTGCCAGGCCAGTACCTCGAACAACTCCTCAAACGTTCCGAAGCCTCCCGGCAGGATGATGAACGCATCCGCCCGCTGGCCCATCAGCGCCTTGCGCGTATGCATGGTGCTGGTGACGTGCAGCTCGGTAAGCCCCTGGTGCGCGACTTCGAGATCGACGAGCACCGGGGATAACGCCGACCACGCGTCCTCCGCCGGCAAGCGTCGCATCGGCCACTGCCTGCATCAGGCCGACGTTGGCGCCGCCGTAGATCAGGCCTATCCTGCGTTGCGCAAGGGCCCTGCCAAGCTCTTCAGCGGCGGCGCGGTAGATTGGATTGACGCCGTCCGCTGAGGCGCAGAAGACGGCTACATTGTGGATTGGGGAAGGTTCGAGCATCTTGCGTTCGATTATCTCCCAGGCACGTGTCTCAACCTTGAATGCTCTCGAACGCACGCTGAAAGCTCAGTCGATAACGACCTTCTGATTCTCGAGCGCTGCAGTCAGCTCGACGATGGCATCGCCGCGCTTGTAGTGGGGCAGTTGGCTGTCGACATACACGACGGTTCCCACAGGAGCTTTCACTCGATCAAGCCGTGTGACTGGACGCTGTAAATCTGGCCGCCGATCTTTACGTCGCCGAAGTTGATTCCGTTATTCTGAAGCACTACGGTGATGCGGGTATCGGGCTGTGCGTGCCGTGGATGCAGATGCACAAGGTTCGTCAACGGGTTGACCATTGCCGAGGCGGACAGAGCGAGCACTGCGAGGGACGAGTAGATCATTGGAGTTTCCCTTTTGTTACAAATTTGTACTTCCTGTTACGCCGTTCCTGTCCGCCATGGTTCAGTCAGGCTCGTCGTGGTTATAGGTACGTCCGGTCGCGTCTGAAGGTTCCTGAAACTTTTATTTTTATCGTCCCGCGGACAAGCGTTCTTTTGCGGGCCGACACTCCACAGCCGGACGGCTTAAGATAAAGGCTGGAGTTTGTTTCCCGCATGGCGTCCCGTCTTCTCGAAAAAATGAACTCGCAGCAGCAGGATGGCATTCAGGCCGTCGATGGGCCGGTGCTGCTGCTGGCCGGCGCCGGCTCGGGCAAGACGCGCGTCATCACGCATCGCATCGCCTTCCTGATCGAAGAGCGCGGTGTGCCCGCCGACAAGATCCTCGCCGTAACCTTCACCAACAAGGCGGCGAAGGAGATGGCCGAGCGCGTCGACAAGATCATCGGCCATACCTCGCTCGCCAAGCCCACGCTCTCGACCTTCCACAGCTTCTGCGTGCGCGTGCTGCGGCGCGATATTGAAGCCCTGCAGGTAAACGGCAAGGGCCTCACCCGCACCTTCGCGATCTACGACGAGACCGACCAGCAGGCGGTCGTGAAGGCCGCGTTGAAGCGCCTCGGCATCGACGACAAGACGCTGAAACCGCGCGTGGCGCTGGGCCGAATCTCCTGGGCTAAGAACCACATGATCGACCCGCAGGAGTATTTCCTGGCCAGCACCAACCCGCTCGAAGAGAAGATCGCGCACATCTTCAAGATCTATCGCGACGAGCTGATGAAGGCCAACGCGCTCGACTTCGACGACCTGCTGCTCGAGACCGTGCGCCTGCTCAAGTCCTCCGCCGAGGTGCGCGAAAAGTACAATCGCCGCTATCGCTACGTCATGATTGACGAGTACCAGGACACCAACAAGCCGCAGTACGAACTGATGAAGCTGCTCGCCGGACAGCACAAAAACATCTGCGTCGTCGGCGATGAAGATCAGAGCATCTATAGCTGGCGCGGCGCGGACATCAAGAACATACTCGACTTCGAGAAGGACTTCCCCGAGGTGCGCACCATCCGCCTCGAACAGAACTATCGTTCCACGCAGATGATCCTCGAAGGCGCGTCGGCGGTGGTCGCGCAGAACAAGCAGCGCAAGGGCAAGAACCTGTGGACCTCGCGCGAAGGCGGCTCGCTGATCGGCCTGTACGAAGCGCCCGATGGCGAAAATGAAGCGCTCTTCATCGCCGACCGCATCAAGCGCTACCTGCGCGAGGCCCAGCAGACCGAGACCGACGAACCCGCGCGCTGCGCCGTGCTCTACCGTACCAACTCGCAGTCGCGCCTGGTGGAAGAGGCGCTGCGCCGCTACCAGATTCAGTACCACATGGTGGGCGGCTTCAGCTTCTACGACCGCGCCGAGATCAAGGACATCCTCAGCTACATGAAGCTGGTGTCGAATCCGCACGACTCCATCGCGCTGGGGCGCAGCGTCAACTCGCCGCCGCGCGGCATCGGCAAAACCACGATGGAGACGCTCGAACGCATTGCACTGACGACCGGCATCAGCACCTGGGACGCTATCGGACGCACCATCGACGACCGTCTGCTGCCGCCCCGAGCATTGCAGGCTCTCAGCAGCTTTCGCAGGCTGATTGAAGACGCCCGCGCAATGCTCGGCCCGGGCTTCGCCGACAAACTCACCTCAGATGTCGCCCCTGACTCGGAACTCTCAACTGAAGACTCGGAACTGTACAGCGAAAGCCTTGAGCCGGAAGTCGCAACCCCGCAAGACACCTCCTTCGACACCAGCTTCAACTTCGGCTTCGACTTCGGACCCAGCGAAGAGATCTCCACGCTGGCGCCAGAGAACGCGACTGACGACGACGCAGCCCACGGCATCGACGCGGCCATGTACAACCCGTTCGCGCCGGTGGTGCTGAAGTCGAGCGCTTCGCACGCGGCGCGAAGAGCGGTTGCGGGCGAACCCACTCAATCCGATGAAGCCGAAGTAAATGGGGCACAGACTCAGGAGCGGCCGGCGTTTCGCAAGCCGGGCGATGCGGCTACGCTCCCGGAGCTCATCAAGTTCCTCAACGATCGTTCCGGCTACATTCGCGCCCTTGAAGAAGAAGCGACGCCCGAATCCTTCTCGCGCATCGAGAACCTGAAGGAGCTCGCTAACGCCGCGCAAGACGCCGAGGGTCGCGGCGAGACGCTGCACGAATTCCTCGACCACGCGGCGCTCGTCTCCGACGCCGACCAGTACAGCGCCGAGGCCCGCGTCACGCTGATGACGCTGCACGCGGCCAAGGGCCTGGAGTTCCCGCTGGTCTTCCTCGCCGGCATGGAGGAGGGCCTGTTCCCGCACTCGCGCACGCTCACCGACCCCACCGGCCTCGAAGAAGAGCGCCGCCTCTGCTACGTCGGCATGACCCGCGCGATGGACACGCTGGTAATGACCCGCGCCCGCTACCGCCGCCGCTACGGCAACGACATGCCGGAGTCGTCCATCCCCTCGCGCTTCCTTGAAGAGGTGCCCGGCCGTCTGGTCGAAGACCTGGGCAGCCCGCCAGCGCAGCCGCAGTTTTCGGCCTACTCGACGCCCTATCCGCAACGCGGAGGCTTTCAAAAACGACCTTCAGCCGAAGACGGCGAACGCCACTACAGCTACGAGGACGAGGACCAAACGGCCCGCACCCCCGCTGCCGTCGGAGCCCGCCAGCAGACGCCGTCGAAGTCCCTCGACAACATCGCCAGCTTCTTCGCCGGGCGCGGCGGCGCGGCTGGCCAGAAGTTCTCACGTCCCAAACTCGACATCCCCGCGCCCACCGGCAAGACCGGCCTGCAGAAGGGATCGCGCGTCCGCCACCCGAAATACGGCGATGGTGTGGTCTTTCAGCGCGAAGGCGACGGGGATGACGCCAAGATTACAGTACAATTTCAACAGCACGGCGTTAAGAAGCTGGTAGAGAAGTTCGCCCAGCTGGAAAAGCTCTAGATACGTCCTACGAATCGCTCTTGTTCTTGCGTCGGAGTCAGTGTTTGCTTCTGAGATAGGCCCGGACTTTAGTCCGGGCAATCACGGACCAGCAAAGTTCCGGGCTTTAGCCCCCGGGATATGATTCTTATAGCAGCACAAAGAATTGGTCCGTCGAGCGCTACCTAAGCCCACGCCCGCAGACCTTCCGAAAAGAGAAAACTGAAAGCAATGGCAAATACCAAGAGCATTACCGACACCGACGAGCGCAAGAAACTGAAGCGGGCCGCCCGCAAAGCAGCCCCGCCCAAGGCACCGCGCACCGGTGCCCGCGGCGAGAGCAAGGCCAAGGTCAAGAAGGCCAGCCGCGGTCAGTCGAAGCGCTAGTCCGAGCCAGGGCGGCAGCCTAAGGCTGCCCCGGACACCTCACCCGTAACTCCCCGTTGCAGCAAAATCTGCCTTCCAGGAGCGAGTGAGCTGGCCCGACAAATCTTCGCTACAAAATCCATCGACAAGCTCATCTCGGAGTCGGAGCTGCCGGAGAATGCCCTGCGCAAGACGCTCGGTCCAGTCTCCTTGACCGCGCTCGGCATCGGCGCGGTCATCGGCTCGGGCATCTTCACGGTCATTGGCACGGCCATCGGCGGCAACCCGTCCAAGATTACCGATTGGAAGGGCTCGCCCATCATCGACCTGATGCTCGGCTGGCTGCACCACACCAGCGGAGCCGTCGCCGGACGCCCGGGCGCGGGTCCAGCCCTTGCGCTTTCGCTGGTGCTGGTCGCGATCGTCTGCGGCCTCACCGGCCTCTGCTACGCCGAACTCGCCAGCATGATCCCCATCGCCGGCTCGGCCTACACCTACACCTACGCCACCATGGGCGAGTTGATCGCCTGGATCATCGGCTGGGACCTCATCCTCGAATACGCCTTCTCGAACATGAGCGTGAGCGTAGGCTTCGCCGCCCACGTAGTGGACTTACTGGACTGGCTCGGCATCCATCTCGATCCCAGGTGGCTCTCACCCGCATACCTGCCGCAGGGCCTGCAGGACCTCTCCGGCAAGGTCGACATCTTCCCCGCCGGCTGGCACTTCGGCTTTGACATCCCCGCCTTCATCATCGTGCTGCTGCTCACCGTGCTGCTGGTGCGCGGCATCCGCGAGTCGGCCCGCACCAACAACATCATGGTGCTGGTCAAGATCGCCGCAATCCTGCTCTTCATCGGCTTTGGCCTCAGCTTCATCAAGACCACCAACTACCATCCGTTTTCGCCCAACGGCTTTACCGGCGTGCTGGCCGGCGGCTCCATCATTTTCTTTACCTACATCGGCTTCGACTCGGTTTCGACAGCAGCCGAAGAGTGCCGCGATCCGCGCCGCGACGTGCCCGTCGGCATCATCGCGACGTTAATCGTCTGCACCATTCTCTACGTCGGCGTGGCCCTGGTGCTGGTCGGCATGGTGCCGTGGCAGTCGGTCGCGGGTGATGGCGCGCCGGTGGTCACCGCGCTGAAACGCCTCTCGCTGACGCCTGGCGGACACCGCCTGCATTGGGTGCGGCTGGCCGTACTGATCGGCGCGATGGTCGGCATGATCTCGTCGATTTTGGTCTTTCAGCTAGGTCAGGCAAGGGTCTGGTTTGCGATGAGCCGCGACCGCCTGCTGCCCGACATCTTCTCGAAGCTGCACCCGAGGTTCCGGACGCCCGCCTTCGCCACCTGGGTTGCCGGCATCCTGGTCGCAATACCGTCGGGCCTGTTCGACGTAGGCTCGTTTGCCGAGATGTCGAACATAGGAACGCTCTTCGCCTTCGTTCTCGTTTCGATCGGCGTGATGGTGCTGCGCTACAAAGACCCGGAGCGCCGCCGCGGCTTCCGCGTCCCGTTTGGCCCGGTCATTCCGATCCTGAGCACGCTGTTCTGCGCTTTGTTGATGGCCGGCCTGCCGGCGATCACCTGGGTTCGCTTCTTTGTGTGGCTGGTTATCGGCCTATTCGTCTACTACTTCTACAGCCGCAAACGCAGCGAGTTTTATCAGCGATAACAGAATGACACCGCTGACTGTCAGCCCTTGAACATCCTCGAATCGAGCCGGAACGGTTTGGCGTCCAACACCTTGATCTTCTGAGCGTCCGGATGTTCCGGGTTGACGAGCGCGTTCCACTCGCCTTCGACGGCGACTGAAGGAACCAGTAGCGCTAAAGACCTTCGCGAGGAGGCCCAATCGGCTCCGATCGTTCGCAGCGCGGAATTGTTAAGCGCGCGCCAGTCCATTGGAAGACCGTCGATGTCGATGCGGTCGGCATCAGCCTCTTTGATCGGCAATTCCGCAGTGACAGCCCAGAGATCGTCTGGCTCGACCGCAATATCAAGATGTACGAATATCTCTACGACAGCGAGTGACAACGATAACGAGGTGTACACCATGGGTACGCCGGCTGGGTTCCACCGTGCTCCAAATCTGCGCGCGCCTTCCCCAGAAAAGACGGTCGCGACGTGACGTTCCGGGCAAATCCGCCACACGCGCATCAGCTATAAAGTCCCCACTCGATGCGCCCAAGAACGGTCTCGACTGATCGAACACCGGCGTCGGTGTCGAGCAGGCTAAGCGGGGTTTGTCCCTCAAGCACGCGATTGGGCGACTGGAGCCAAAGCGAAGCCTTTTCCCTCGTGCCAAACGTTTCCGTCGCCTGAGCAAGAATCCTTGCCATTCGCACTGTCCGATCGCTCACGTCCGCCGATAGCAGCTCCGATTTGGCAGTGCGACGGCTGAGAGTTCGCTCTGAGATGCCCACAACCCTGGCCACCGTCTTACGTTCTACGGATAGCTCATTCGCCAGCAAAGTCAGCGACCCGACGGGCAAGCCCTCGCGGGTAAGCGTAGTCAGTTGAGCGTCCGAAGTTACCTGACGCCGTAAGATCTTCTGTCCACCTAAGACCGCTGTAATCGCTGCAATTGTCATACGCCAATTGTCCTCTCATGCCCGCCACTTGGCAAGTAGACGTTATGATGCGTCTAGACTGAAGGAGTATGTCTTCCACCTTTCTCACCGCCGAGTGGCGCAAGCTCATCATGGCGCAGTACGCCGTCGAACCCGCCATCCTCGCGCCGTACCTTCCACCCGGCACCGCGCTCGATCTCTTCCACGGCCAATGCTTCGTCTCCCTCGTCGGCTTCCTCTTCGAACGCGTCCGCCTCAAAGGCGTCCCGATCCCCTTCCACACGCGCTTCGAGGAGGTCAACCTGCGCTTCTACGTCCGCCGCATCGACCCCGACGGCACCTCGCGGCGCGGAGTCGTCTTCATCAGCGAGTTCGTGCCGCGGGCGGCCATCACCCTCATCGCCAACTTGTTCTACGAAGAACCCTACGCCACGCTCCCGACGCGCCACACCATCTCGCGCACGGCCGAATCGCTGCGGGTGAGCTACGGCTGGAAGCATCGCCGCACCTGGCAGTCGCTTGCCGTCAGTGCCATGCCGGAGCCGCGGCCCATCGCTGAAGGCAGTATCGAAGAGTTCATTACCGAGCATTACTGGGGCTTCACCAAACGCACGCGCGGCAGCACCTCGCAGTACGAAGTCAAGCACCCAAGGTGGCTCGTGTATCCCATTCGGAGCCACAGCATCGCCGCCGACTTCGGCGCCCTCTACGGTCCGCAATTCTCACACCTGAGCCGTCGCCAACCCGACAACATCCTCCTCGCCGAAGGCTCCGCCATCAGCGTAGGCGGCGGCACACGCCTCGCAACCGGCTAAACTGGTGTGATGGCCAAGGCGCGCAAGCAACCCGAAATCGACATCCCGACCTGGCTCCGCAAGCTGCCCAAGGCCGAGCTTCATCTGCACCTCGAAGGCACCATCACGCCCGAAACATTGGTTGTCCTGTCGCAGCGCCACGACGCCGAGCCGCTCACCCTCGAAGCCGCCCGCTCACTCTACATCTACGAAAACTTCATGGCCTTCCTCATGACCTTCAAGGCCGTCTCCACCCGCCTGCGCACGCCGGAGGACTTCGCCTTCATAACCTACGAGATGCTGCGAGCGTTAGCCCAACAGGGTGTAGTTCATGCGGAAGTCTACATCTCGTGGGGCATCCTGCTGCGCTTCAAGCCGCAGCTCACCATCGAATCCGTCATGGACGCCGTCGAAGCGGCTCGCCTGCAAGCCGAGCGCGACTTCGGCGTCACCATGCTTTGGATCATCGACGCCGTGCGCCACTTCGGCCTTGAGGAAGCCGCGACCGTCTTCCGCAAGGCCGCGCAGCTGCGGCACAGATACCCATCTATCGTCGGCATTGGCATCGGCGGCGACGAGGCCGGCGGACCCGCGGGCCCGTTCCGCGAGCTCTACGCCGAAGCCAGGGCCGCCGGTCTCCATCTGACCGCGCATGCCGGCGAATCCATGGGGCCGGAGTCGATCTGGTCCGCGCTCAACATCGGCGCCGAGCGCATCGGCCACGCGCTCACCGCGCAGCACGATCCCGAACTGCTCGAAGTGCTGGCACAGCGCCAGATTCCGCTCGAGATCAACCTGACCTCGAACATCCGGACGGGTTGCTGCGTCAGCTTCGACGCCCATCCTTTGCGCGGCTACTTCGACTCAGGCCTGATGGTGACCATCAACTCCGACGACCCGCCCATGTTCGGCAGCCATCTGCTCGACGAATACATCCTCGCGCAGAAGCTGTTCGGCTTTTCGCTCGACCAGATGCGCGAACTCGCCGCCAACTCCGTCGAAGCCAGCTTTCTTGAGCCTAACCGCAAGCTCAAACTGCTCGCGCAGATCGAACAGTACGGCGAGACCGATCTGATGTCCTGAGTCGAAAGTTCGTGCCTGCATTGGGTCGGGCCTTCAGCCCTCATCTTGCCGGCAACCGTAACCTGGGGCAACGCCCCAGGCTGTTATAGAACGGGCCTTCGGCCCTAAGACCACACAAGGAACTTCGGACTCAGGATAGTAATTTGTTTTGTCATCCCGAAAGGAACCTGCGTTTACTTCCCCGTTGAAACAGCTAATTCTTGTCCGGAACCATTACCGCATTCGGATCGACCTTCGGAATTCCGAACTTCCCGCCCAGGTGCAGCAGATCCAGCGGACGCAGATCGCCCGTAATCCGCACCACCGTCATGTTGCGCGGCGCCCTCGTCAGCACGGTTACGGCGTCGATATCGGCCCCTGAAAAATGCAGCCAGAGGTCGGTCACCGGGTGCTCCGGCTGAGCTGTGTTCGCCGCCGTCTGGTTGGCGTTGACGAGGTGCTTCCAGCCTGTGGCTTTGTACCCGGCCAGCAGCGAGGACATCGCCTCCGGCGTATAGAACGCGGGCTTAGCATAGCGATAGGTGTCGAACGAGATGCCCGTCAACGCCGCCGCGGCGCGCTTCGCATCCACGCCATTGGCTTCGAGAAACATCTGCGCGGCCGCCAGTTCCGAGCGGTCGAAGTTGATGCCCGTATGAGTGCCCGGCTGGTCGCTCAGGGTAGAGAAGACCTGGTTCATATCCTGCCCAGGAAACGGGGTCGGAGTCACCACGGACGGAGGCTGTGGAGCGCCGTACTGCTGCGCAAGACAACTCGGACCCGCGATCGAAAACGCCAGCAAGACACCCAAGACAGGCCGCATACAGAACCCCCGTGCTTGACTTAGACACGAACTCGCCTGCAAGGTCGCGCTGCAGCGCAAAATTCTCGCTACTGCCCAGCCTTGGGCGCGAAGTATCCGGTTCTGGCCCGCACATGGAAGCGCCGGTCCGTCGACTGCAGGTAGATCGTGCGGAAGCCGCCATCCAGCTTGAAGTCCGAAGGCCGGTACTCCAGCGAATATTGGCTGCGCAGTTCCTCCTCTATGCTCTTGAAGTAGACCGCCATCTCCTCCAGCCGCACCGGGTAGTAGACCTGCCCGCCCGTCGCCCTGGCGATCGTCTCCAGCGCATCGCCGCCCTTGCCTCGGCTGGGGCTGGTGTCGGTCGAGATGGCATACACCACCGTCTCCGCGCGCTGGCACATCTTCACCGCGTCCGATTGCAGCGCGCGGCTGTAGTTGTCGTCGCCGTCCGAGACCAGGATGATGACCTTGCGCACATCGGTCTGCTCGCGCAGCGTCAGCATCTGCGCCTGGCACGTCTTGTACAGCGAATCATAAAGCGCCGTGCCGCCGCCTGGCCGCAGCGCGCGAATCCCTGTATTCAGCTTGTCGATGTTGTTGGTATAGTCCTGGGTCAGCGCCACATCGATGTCGAAGCCTTCGACGAACGCCCGGTCGCCCGGCTTCAGCAGCTCCAGAAAGAAGTCCAGCGCGGAATCCTGCTCGAACTTAAACCGCGTCCGAATGGAACTCGACGTATCCAGCATGATGCCGATGCGCAGCGGCAGATTGGTCTGCTGGGTAAAGCCGATCACCTCGGCCGGCGGCCGGCCGTTATCCAGCAGGCCAAAATTCTCGCGGCGCAGATCCTTGCGAAAGTGCCCGTCCTTATCCGTCACCGTGAAGACCAGGTTGACCAGGTTGGCGCGCGTGGTCAGCAAAAACGGCTGATCCGCGGCCTGCTGATCCGACGATGGCGCCGCCGGCTGCTGCGCGGGTGCGGCGGGCGGAGTCTGGCACACGGCGTGGCTGGTCGCGCCAAGCAGAAGAACCGCCAACGCGAGGAGGGTTGAAAACGGAATGGACTTCAGAGGATTCACCTGTAGATTTTACCGCTAAACAGTTGACTTCGCTCATCCGCCAACGTGAGCAGTCAGCTCTTACTGGCCTCCATTCAGAGTCTTCGTCGCGTCTTTCAGCAGCGCCGCCTCGCGCTCCACCGCGGCCGCCGTCCGGGCGATCTGCGCATCCACCGTCGCATAGTCCTTCTGCTCGATGGTCTCGCGAATCGAGGGCATGGTCTTCACTCCATACCCCGTGTAGAACCCAGGCGCATACATCAGATTCTGGAACCAGGTTCGATTCGGCAGCCCGGCCGGGTCGAGCAGGACCCGCTCCGCCTTGATCAAATCCGGATCGACCGCCGTCGCTCCGCTTCCTCCGCTCGCGGTAAAGGCTTTGTCATACGCCGCCGCGGCCGCCGTCAGGTCGTCCGAAGCCTGGGTCAGCGGCGCGAAGTTGAAGCTGGGTGGCAACGGCTCCACTTTCGGCGTGACCCGCGGCTTTTTGGGGTCGTTTGCCGCTTCGTACGCCCCTGCCTCGATCGCCGCGTTGCGCTTCTTGATATCCGCCCGCATGGTATCGGCCAGCTTCGTCAGTTGCGTGGCGTACATCTTCACCGTATCGGCCAGATCCGCGAACTGAAACGGAATTACGTCCGCATCCGCCATCCGCATCATCATCGTGCCGGCGGTCTGCGCGAGCGCCTTGCCATAGCTGAAGTTGGTGTCCGAATAGTGCGTGTAGAAGTAGAAATCGTCGTAAATGGAGTGATACTGCCCGTTGGCCTGATCCTCGCCGCCATAGCCCAGATTCACGCTCGCGATCCCAAGGTGATGAAGGAACGCCGTGTAGTCGGACCCCGAACCCAGCGCCGGCATCCGCGTATCTTCGCGCTTGCCGGTATCCGGAGCAGCCGCTTCCTCACCCGCGCCGGCGCCGCCCCGGCCGCGCACCATCGCGGCCAGCTTCGCCCGCTTCCAGACCGGCATATTCGTCTCCGGGTCGGTAATGTCTTTGGTCACGCTGTCGACAAAGTTCTCCAGTTCATGCGAGCCCTCGGCGCGAAACATCCCGCGTCCGTTTCCATCTGAATTGAAATACGCCACCGCGTGCCGCGAAAGCTCGTCGGCATGGTATTCCACCCATTCGGTCGAGCCGAGCAGCGCCGGCTCTTCGCCGTCCCAGAAGCAGTAAACGATCGTCCGCTGCGGCTTCCATCCCTGTTTAACCATCTCGCCCAGCGCCCGCGCCTCTTCCAGCTCCGCGCTCGCCCCGCTGAGGGGGTCCGCCGCGCCATTCACCCAGCCATCGTGATGGTTGCCGCGGATCACCCACTGGTCCGGCATCGTCGTGCCCGGAATCTTCGCAATCACGTCATACAAAGGCTTGCGATCCCAGTTGAACGCCAGCTGCAGGTGCGCCTTCGCCACGCTGGGACCGGTCCGATAAGGAATCGGCAGCCCGCCGCGCCAATCCGCCGGAACCATCTCGCCCTTCAGCGATTCGAGCAGCGGCGTCGCGTCGGCGTAGGAGATCGGCATCACCGGAATCTTCGTGATCGTCTGCACCTGGTCGAGGGGAATCAGCTTCACACCGGGTTTCGCCCCGATTCCCGGGGTCTGCGGATCGCCCGGATAGACCGGCATATCCATCACGCTGCCGCGCTGCACGCCGTCGGCCGGACGCATCGGGCCATCCGGGTAGGTTCCGCCGGCGACGTAACCGTCATCCTTCGGATCGGAAAAGATCAGGCACCCGATCGCTCCATGCTCACCCGCCACCTTGGGCTTGATCCCGCGCCAGGTTTGCCCGTAGCGCGCCAGCACGATCTTGCCCTTCACCGACACGCCCATCGACTCCAGCACGTCGTAATCCGCCGGCGCGCCGTAGTTCACATACACCAACTCGCCGGTGACATCGCCATCTTTCGAGTAGGCGATGTACGTCGGCAGCTGCTCGCTCTTCTGGTCCGACGTCGGATCGATCTTCAGCGCCGGCTCCTCCAGCTTCGCGACGAACTTCTTGCCGTCGGCCTAGGTCAACTCCAGCCTGCGCAGCTTCGGCGTCGGGAACAGCGCCTCGAACTGTTCGATCTGCGCGTCCAGCCCGAACGTCTTCAACTGCGCCACCAGCCACTCGGCGTTGTCCTTGTCGTACGGCGAGCCGACATGGTGCGGCCGCGCCGAAAGCCGCCGCATATTCTCGCGAATGCGATCCGGCTCCGGAAGCGCGCGATACTTCTGCTCCCACGAGATCTCGCTGGCCGAGTGCTCCGGCGTATAGCCCTTCAACGGCTCGGGCGCCGCGCCGTCAACCGCATAAGCCGTGCTGCAGAGGAGGGTAAAGCAGGCGATCGTCTTGCGCATGAAGAAGTACCTCATAGCTTGATTTTTTGGAAGGCTGGGCGCTCAGTGTACCGCACTCGCTGGCAGCGGCCCAAATCCCGCCGGCGGCTTGCGATGTCTGGTCGCCTGCTCGTAGGCATACGCCATGCGGATCAGCAGCGGCTCGCTCCACAATCGTCCCAGCAGCGTGACGCCTGCGGGCAGAGTCCCATGTGTAAAGCCCATCGGCACCGTGATCGCCGGCATCCCGCTCTGCGGCGAGATGACCTGGTTGTTATCGCCGCCCGGACTCTTCATATCGCCCACCAGCCGCGGCGGATTGCTCCACGTCGGGTATAGAATCGCGTCGACGCCCGCCGCATCCATGGCCTTGACCACAGCATCGCGAAACGCAATCTTGCGTTCATCGTGATAGGTGTCCTTGCACACCTCCGGCTTCGCGGTGAGCGGTCGCTTGAGCCTCTGCTCGATCGACGGCAGATACAGTCCCGAGTCCACGATAGCCTGCAAACTCTTGTACGGCGCGGTCGGCGCATGCTCAGCGAGATAGAGATTCAGGTCAGCCTGGAAGTCTCCGCAGCCCAGCCCGCGCGTCAGCTCGCGAAATTCCGGAATCGTAAACGGATCGACGATCTCCGCGCCCTGCGCCTTCATCTCCGCTATCGCCTGCTCAGTCAGCGCCTTGATCTCCGGGTCGCCGCTCGCCGCATCGACATACTGGCGAAACACGCCGATCTTCCTGCCGCGCAGACCATCCTTATCGAGAAACTTCGTATAGTCCTTTTCTAAATGGCCCTCGGATAACTTCGTTATGGAATCGGCCGGATCGTAGCCCGCCACCACGCTCAGGACCGTCGCCGCATCCGCCACCGTCCTCGCCAGCGGACCGCCTACATCGGCCATCATGTTCAGCGGCACGATGCCGTCGCGGCTGGTCAGCCCAATCGTCGGCCTGATGCCCACCAGGTCGTTATGCGAGGCCGGACCGCGAATCGAATCGCCCGTATCCGTGCCCACGCCCACCTCCGCAAGGTTGGCCGCGACCGAGGCCGCAGTGCCTCCGCTTGAGCCCGCCGGCACGCGATCCAGCGCATACGGATTGCGCGTAATCCCGCCGATCGAGCTCTCCGTCACCACCGGCGAAAACGCCCACTCCGCCATGTTCGACTTGAACAGAATCAGCGCCCCGGCCTCGCGCAGCCGCGCCACCATAAACGCATCGGTCGTAGGCACCGCACCCTTCATCGCCAGCGAACCGCCCGTCGTCTGCAGGCCTTTGGTATCGTAGTTGTCCTTGATGACCATCGCCACGCAGCCCAGCGGCTTCAGCGTATGCGTGCGTTTGAACTCGCGATCTGTGCGATCCGCATCGTCCAGCACGGTCGGGTTTAGCAGCACGACGGTGTTCAGATGCGTCGTCTGGTCGTAAGCCTTGATGCGCGCCAGATATGTCTCCACAACCTGCCGGCAGGTTAGCTTGCCGGAGCGAATCGCCGCCTGCGTCGCGGCAATCGTCGTCTCATCGACATCAAAGGTGGGCTTCTGCGCGATCAGCGATAGCGGCGATGCAGCAATAACGGCAGCAAGGAGAAGACGCTTCACAAAAACTCCAACAATCAGGGATGTACTCCGATGAGGGCACAAAATGAGCCCGCGCTTAGCTCAAAACTCTCGGCTCGAAACTCACAACTCCAGGACCACGCCTTGAGCTTTCAGCTTACAGGTATCGAGCTTACAGCTCATGAACCAGGTCTTGCTTTCTCAACCGCCGCACAAACTCCACCAACTCCGCCGGCAACTCCGCCTCAACCGAAACCTCTTCGCCCGTCCGCGGATGCCTGAACTCCAGATACGCCGCATGCAGAAAATTCCGCTCCAACTCCAGCGTTCCATCACCCGCAAGCTCACGAATCACATGCGGCGCGCCATACAAAAAGTCTCCCACTACCGGGTGTCCCAACGCCTGTAGATGCACGCGAATCTGGTGCGTCCGCCCGGTCTCGATCTTCACCTCGACCAGCGTAAACGGTCCATACGGCGTCGTCAGCCGCTCCAGCACATGCACATGCGAGACCGCCGTGCGCCCATTTTCTTTTATAGTTTTGTTGAGAATGGTCAGCTACAGATTGCGCGTGTTCGGCAGCGTCACCGTCGTATCGT
>CAXTMK010000040.1:0-14640 GCA_964245315.1 uncultured Acidobacteriaceae bacterium
ACAGGCGATGCTGCGCGTATCGGACGCGCAACGGAAATCCGCATGGAAACGGCTCGCCGGCAAAGCATGCGCTCGTTGGGTTCGACCGCGACCAACGGAGACGAGGACAAGCTGCCGGATCGCATCGGCTGCTTCTCGAAGGGGCTGGCGCATAACGCACTTGGCGAGGTCAATCCGGCCGCATACAACGCTTTATTGACAGCCATGCGGACCGGCCATTATGCGGATTTCGAGCGGATTCCACGCTCCGGCGGACGAACGCTGAGCAATCCGCAGTCGGCGTTTTCATTCCACCTGGAGGGCGGCGACTCGCACACATTTTCAGTGCCGGTGCCGCCGTCCATCACGTCGGCGGAGTGCGCGCGAGATATGGAAGAGCTGTACTGGCAGGCCCTTTGCCGCGATGTTCCGTTCGCGCAGTATGCAACATCGCCGCTGGTGGCGCGCGCCGCAAAGCATCTCGGGGCGACGCCGGCCACGGTCTTTCGCGGCCCCGCCGGCGGCAATGGCGATGGTCCCTACATCTCGCAATTCCTTCTGAAGCAAATGCCCTATGGAAGCGGGCAGCTGGTGCAGCGCTACATGCTTCCGAAGCCCGGCAGCGACTTCATGAAGACCTTCGCCGAATGGATCCAGATGCAGAATGGCTTTACGCCGTGGCTGGCGGCGGACTATGACCCGGAGCCGCGTTTCCTGCTTAGCGGCCGGCATCTTGCGGAATATGTGCACTACGATTTCGCCTATCAGGCCCACCTCGGCGCGGCGCTCATCCTGATTAATGCAAGCGCCAGATCAATTCATAACTGCAACCAGTTTCGCAGCAACAATAATCCCTATCGTTATTCAACGATCGAAGATGGCTTCGCCACCTTCGGACCCGCCGAAGCCGCGGACTGGATGGGCCGCGTAACCACCGCCGCGCTGAAAGCTGCCTACTATCAGAAATGGGCGGTGCATCGCAGGCTGCGCCCGGAGGACTTGGGCGCGCTCGTGCATAAGACGCGCACGGGGATGAAAAAATATCCGCTGCACGACTCCTTGCTGCAATCACCGGCAGTCGACGCGATGTATGCCGAGCACCACACCTATTTGCTGCCGCAGGCTTATCCGGAGGGCGCCCCGCTGCATCCGTCTTACCCTTCCGGGCACGCTGCAATCGCCGGCGCCTGCGCAGTCGTCCTGAAGGCGTGCTTCGACGGAACCATGCTGCTGCCAGGAGCAGTCGAGCCCAACGAGGATGGAACCGCTCTGGTACCCTGCAAGAACTATTCCCCCACCGTCAACTCTGAAATTAACAAGCTGGCGTTCAATGTCGCGATGGGACGGGGCTGGGCAGGCATTCACTATCGCACCGATCACATCGCCGGGCTTGAATTGGGCGAGTCGGTCGGCATCTCGATCCTGCAGGATCTGGTAAGGACCTACTCCGAGGCTTGCGACGGTTTTACCCTGGAGCGCTTCGACGGAAAGCAGATCACCATTTCAAGGGATGGCGGGATTACGGTCCACGAGAGAACTTAGCCTGGCAAAAGGTGGAGTTACATTCTCGACGATAGACTTACCGGGGTGAAGCGAACCCTCGTCTTCGTGCTGCTTTTGTCGGCCAGGGTCGCGCTCTTCCTATGGAGGCGGGAACATCGCCAGCGTCTGATCCTCTCCGCCACGGATGTCACGGTGCCGGCGGATGGCAGCCTGCACCGCGTGGCAGACCTGCGGTTGGCGGGCGCGCGGCGTCTGCTACCCGAAGATGTCGCGGCGGAGGGCCTTCGATCGACAATCAAGGCTGGAAACGACGGATCCGCGGTCGCGATGGCGCTCTCGCCCGTAAACCCCGGGACCGGCCGGCTCGCGCTCACGTACCGCGACAGCCGAGCCGCGGTGATCCTCCATTTCGTTCCTGACGCCAGCGACCGCTTCGGCGACGGCACTCCCGATTTCCTGCGGCTGCATACGGCTGAGGACCGGGCTGCGTTTCGCGGCTGGTTCACCGCTCTGGCCGATATTGCCGCGGCGCTCGCATCCGAGCGTCTTCCGCGCGAGATCGACGACTGCGCCGCCCTGCTGCGCTGGAGTTATCGCGGCGCGCTGCATGCGCACGACGAAGCCTGGCAGGCGACCATGCCGGCGCAGTCGATGGACAGCTTCCCTCCCCTGCCGTCGGTCGCGCAATATGCGTACCCGCTTACGCCGCTCGGGGCCAACCTCTTCCGGGTCCGTCCCGGTGCCTACCAAATTGGCGATGCGACCAACGGAAACTTCGCGCAGTTTGCCGATGCGAAGACGCTCTGGCAGCAGAATACGTTCTTCATCACTCGTAATGTAGCCGCGGCACGACCCGGGGACCTGCTCTTCTACCGCCAACTCGAGCAAAACTCGCCTTTTCATTCCATGATTCTGACCGGCCGTGCGCACGACTGGGCGGTTTACCACACCGGCCCGACTGCTACCGGGCCCGGCGAGGTGAGGCGCGTGGCGCTCGAGGACCTGCTGCACCATCCCGACAGCCGCTGGCGCCCAATTCCACAGAACAGCAACTTCCTGGGCGTGTATCGTTGGAACATTCTGCGTGAGGATGTTCGATGACTCTCCGGCTGGCGGCTGTGCTCCTGCTCGTCGCGCTCTTTGGCGCGGGGAGTGCCGCCTGCGCGCAGCGTGACCGTTCCGTCTCCTTCAACCTGAGCACCAGTAAATCTTTCGCGCCGGGCGAGCAGCCGGTATTTCACCTCTACACGCACAATGTGGATGCGCTCGAGTTTCGCGTCTACCGCGTGAACGAACCCGTCAGGTTCATGGAGAACCTGCGCGAACTGCACTCCTTCGGGCCGGAGGGTGGCCTGCTCCAGACGGAGCAGGTCGACGAGACCACCTGGATCGAGAGGTTTCACGACTGGAAGCACGATCGCTGGGAAGAGCTTCGAGACTTCTTCCGGGGACAGTTCACGGAGCCCGCGCGCCAGACCCTGCGCGACCGCCAGAGTTCCATCTCGCGGCACAGCCGCATCGTCAGCGAGGCGGAATTCGCCCAGGTTCCGGTTCTGAACCAGTCGCAGCTGGTCTCGCGCTGGCGGTTGCAGGTGCCGGCGACGTTCATCTCGGATCGCAACAAGCTGGTGGCGCCGAAGCTGAGCGCCGGGCTGTACCTGCTGGAGGCGACCGACGGCCGCTACAAGGCCTACACGCTGCTGATGGTGACGCAGATGGCGCTGGTCACGCGCACCACGGGCGGCCATGCCATGGCATACGTGGTGAACCGGACCACGGGCGAACCCATCCAGGGCGTAAAGGTGGACGCCGGCATGGGACAGAAGCTGCTGACCTCCGCAACCACGGGCGCGAACGGCATCGCTGAGCTGGGGCTGCCCTCTGATAAATCGGCGACCGACAGCTTCTGGGTGGTGGCCGGCAAGGGCGCGGAGTTCGCCGCGTCGACTCCGGGCAGCTGGAGTCTGAGCCAGCCGGGCAGCGACCGCTACGCGGGCTACGTGTTCACCGAGCGGCCGGTCTATCGTCCGACGCATACGGTGCACTGGAAGGCGATCCTGCGGACGCGCGAGGGCAACCTGCTGGTTCTGCCCCAGCCTGGAACCATGGCGCGGGTGGTGATCTCGGACGAGAGCGACAAGGCGCTCTTCGACCGCAGGATGCCGCTTTCGGCAACCGGCGAGATTGCGGGCGACTTCGACCTGCCCAAAGACGCGGCGCTCGGCTACTACACCCTGGCCGTCACCGATTCGAAGGATTCCGGCGAATCGAACGGCAGAAACAGCTCGATCGCCTGCGGTTTTCATGTCGAGGACTACCGCAAGCCCGAATACCGGGTGCAGGTGAAGACGCCGCAAAAGCGTGTGCTGCAGGGCGCAACCATGGCCGTCACCATCGATTCGCGCTACTTCTTCGGCGAGCCGGTGGCGTACGGCAAGGTGAAGTATCGCATCTATCACGAGCGTCATTACTGGTGGGGCGAAGACCAGGACGACGACCAGCCGGATGCGAGTGTGAGCGGAGATCAACTAGCCCAATCGGATCAATCCGACTATATGGGCGATGAGGAATCGGAGCAGACCGGTCAGCTGAACGCCGACGGCATCCTGGTCGTCCAGGTGCCGACGCGCGTTGAAACGTCGGGACAGGATCATCCCGACATGGATTACAGCATAGAGGCGGGCGTAACCGACGCCGCCAACCGCGAGATCACCGGCCGCGGTCGCTTCCTGGCCACCTACGGCACGTTCCGCGTCCATGTGGAGCCGGTGAACTACGCACTTCATGCCGGCGATAAGGCACGTTTCCGCGTCACCGCGCTCGACTATGACGACAAGCCGGTCAGCAAGCGGGTTCATGTGCAGCTCGTCTTCCGCCACTGGGCCAGCGGCAACACCGAGACTATTCAGGGCCCGGCTGTCGACGTGACCACCGACGCGTCCGGTCAGGCCGAAGGCGAGCTCCCCGTGGGCACGCCGCGCTACAGCAGCGCCGACCTGGAGGCGACAGCTGTGCCCGTGCAGCCGGGCACGCGCGGCGCGGTCGACGAGAGCTTTCTCTGGATCATGGGCGCCAATGAGATCGGCTGGGATTCGAGCACCGAGACGACCCAGATCGTCGCCGACCGCAAGACTTATGCGCC
Organism: uncultured Acidobacteriaceae bacterium; assembly: GCA_964245315.1. Taxonomy (GTDB): domain Bacteria; phylum Acidobacteriota; class Terriglobia; order Terriglobales; family Acidobacteriaceae; genus Edaphobacter. Next base: position 4,625 of record CAXTMK010000040.1, read on the forward strand.
CGGAGATACGGCGCACCTGAGCATCGTCTCCCGGACCGGGGGCTTCTACGCGCTGGTGCTGGTCGAGGGCGACACCTTGCTGAAGCGCGAGACGATGCATTCGGACGGCAACACGCTCTCCTTCGATCTGCCCATCACCGCCGAGGCGATGCCGAACCTGACCGTAAGCGTGCTCTTCCTCAAAGACAGCACGCTGTACCAGGCGACAAAGATCATCAGGGTTCCACCCGCGCAGCAGCAGTTGCAGGTGCAGATTACTCCGGCCAAGGATACCTTCCAGCCGCAGCAGAGTGCCGTCTACGACGTGCTGACGCGCGATGCCTCAGGCAAACCGGTCAGCGCGAGCGTGAGTGTCGGCGTGGTGGACGAGGCCATCTATTCCCTCTATCCCGATATCAGCGGCGACATCATCGGCGTGCTCTATCCGCGTCGTTCGGTCGAGGCCCAGATCGACAGTTCGCTGGACTATTACTTCAGCGGCGAGGCCGGCGTCAGGTCGCCTCTGCTGGCCGGGCGCGCCGCGCGCTATCGTCCGCAGCTGGCCCAGGTAAAGCCGGGCAGCGAGGCCAAGCCGCGCGTCCGCAAGGCGTTTCCCGATACCGCCTTCTGGGCTCCGGATGTGCATACCGATGCGACCGGCCATGCCAGGGTCTCGCTCACATTTCCGGATTCGCTGACGACCTGGCGCACCACCGTCCATGCGATTACGACCGACTCCAAAGGCGGCTCCGCGATCAACCGCGTGCTGGTGCGCAAAAATGTGATCGTTCGTATGGGCACGCCGCGCTTCATGGTCAAAGGCGACGAAATTACGCTGCCCGTGATCACGCACAACTATCTGGACACGGCGGCGCAGACAAAGATTTCCCTGAAGGTGGAGGGGCTGGACACAGTGACCGGAGGGGAGCAGAGCGTCACCATCGCCAGCAAGGGTGAGGCGACAGTGCTCTGGCGGCTCCGAGCGTCGCAGGTCGGCACGGCGAAGCTGACCGCCTCGGCGATTTCGGACCAGGATTCCGACGCGCTGGAGTTGAGCTTCCCCGTCAATCCGGCCGGCGTGGCGGAGACGCTGTCGCACAGCGGGACCATCGCTCCCGCAAGCTCCGACGCGAACGCGAAGATAGCTTTCCCCGCTAATACCGACGCCGCGGCGCACACCCTGCGCGTGGAGGTGAGCCCATCCATCGCCGGCTCGCTCATTCCGGCGCTCAGCTACCTGACGACCTACCCTTATGGCTGCACCGAGCAGACGATGTCCAGCTATCTGCCCAACGTCATCGTCACGGAGACGCTGAAACGGCTGCGTGGCTCGGCTCAGGTGGACGAAGCCGATCTGTCCGCGAAGACGCAGGCCGGACTCGACCGCCTGGTCGACTACCAGCACGAAGACGGCGGATGGGGTTGGTGGAAGGAAGACGGGAGCCGCGTCTACATGACGGCCTATGTGGTCGGCGGGCTTGGCCAGGGTGCGCGCCTCGTCAAGACCACATGGAAACAGAACCTGATGCTCAATCGCGGCAAGCAGTACCTGATGACGGCGCTGAAGGATCATCCGAAGATGCGTCCGGAGCTGCGCGCCGCGGTGGTATACGCGCTGGCCCAGGCCGGCAACGAGCCGCTGGGCAATGAACTCGATCTGCTCTGGTCGCGGCGGACGGAGCTGCAGCCCGAAGCCCTGGCGATGACCGGCCTGGCGATGCTGGAAGTGCAGGACGCCCGCGCATCGCAGGTGGCGACGCTGCTGGCTTCGGAGGCTATCCACGACGGCGATCTCGTCTTCTGGAAGGGATCGTATCTCCCGCTGCTCGATTACGACGCCAACAACGACACCGAGGCGACGGCCTACGCGGTGCGTCTGCTGGCCAGGGTCGATGCGGCGCAGCCTCTGCTGCCGGGCGCGGCGCAGTGGCTGATGCTCGCCCGCAATGAAGGCATGTGGTGGGATTCCACCGAGCAGACCGCGATGGTGCTGTTCGGGCTGGTCGACTATCTGGCCGCATCGCACGAACTCGAGTCCGACTTCACGGTGGATGTCCTGCTCAATGGCCGCGCCGCCGGCCAGCGGCATTTCACGCCGGCCGATGTGCTGAGCGGCGCGTCCCTGACGGTCGATCTCGACGCCTCGCAGCTGCAGCCGGGCGCGAACGACATCCAGATCGCTCGCCATGGCGGCTCCGGACGCGTCTACTGGTCGGTGCGCGGACGCTACTTCTCGACGGAAGGGAGCGCATTCCAGGCGGGAACGATGAAGCTGAACCTCACCCGCGATTACTTCAGGCTGCAGCCGATCCAGAAGAACGGCAAGGTCGTCTACTCGCTCGTGCCGCTGGATGGAAGCGCGCAGGTGGGCGATGTGCTGGCCGTGCACGAGGCGATCAGCGGCACGCCGATGCGCTATCTGCTGCTCGAAGACCCGATCCCGGCGGGTGTGGAGTTCATCCAGAATGAAGAGAGCTATGCGATCGACCAGCGCCCCGTCGGATGGTACGACGGGTGGTTCACACGGCGCGAATTCCACGACGACCATGCGGCCTTCTTCGCCAGCGAGTTCAGCGGGCGGCAGGAGCTCTTCTACCTGGTCCGAGTGGTCAATCCGGGCACGTTCCAGATCAGCCCGGCACGGGTCGAGCCGATGTACCAGCACGGCGTGCAGGCAACCAGCGACTCGTTGAAGCTGCAGGTTCCCCAGCCGGGAGGTCCACAATGACGAACAAGCCCAAGTCGATCATGCGCGATGCCTTTGCGCTGCTGAGCGTTCGCCTGATTCTGGCGCAGCTTGGCCTGCTGACGGGCGTATTTGGACTGTTCGTGGTCTGGCTGCGGCTGCCGGATGCAAGTGTCCTGGACCTCGCCGGTTCGGTTCTGCTGGGATTGATTGCCATCGCGGCAGCCGGAGTGGGCGAGGGTTGGCTGATGCTGGGCCTGGCCGGTCGCGCGCGGACTCCGTGGCGGCTGGTGCGTTGCACCCTCCTGCTGTTGGTTGCTGCCGCGCTCTGGTTGGCCTGGTCCGCTCGCTTCGATCACCTCGCGGCGAACGACTACCTCCGCGCCGGGTACCTGAACTCGCGCGTCTCGCATGGCTGGCGGCATCTCTTCAGCTTCGAGCACATTGCACTCTGGCTGGGATGGATGCGGAAGGCAGTCGCATGGATCGGCGCCGGGCTGCTCGCGGCGGTCGTCTTCATCCTGACCGCAAGTGCGCGTCCCCTGCGAGCGGCGGCAATGGTGCTGCGTTCAGGCTCATTCTGGCTGGTGCTGCTCGCCGGCACGCCCGCAGCCGCGCTGATTACAGGCGCGCTGATGAATTGGACACCGTTCAAGGGTCTGACAACCGAGATGCTGAGCCTCGTCGCCCGTCTGGCGATTGCCGCAGTGTTCGACGTCTTCATCGCATGCTGCCTGCTGACCGTTATGGCGGTGTGTGTTCGTCGAGCGGATTCGACCTACGGCAGGTCTGCCGGCGGCCCCGACGACAGCCAGCCCCGAACCGTCGAAGCGCCATAGCGCGCGATGGCCGCTCGCACCCGCGCCGCCGCGGCCCGATGGGCGCCTTGGCTGGCGGCCCGCGAATCCGCATGAACCAGTGCGCTTTCGATCTCGGCAATCGACATAGCTGGCGCGGGAGCGGCTGGTTCCCCAGCCAGCACCTCGACCAATCCCTCGCGCAGCCACAACGGAGCGCGCTCGCCTGCTTCCGCCTCCACCAGCACGTGCAGCAGCTCGTGCAGCAGCGTCGCGGAGATGCCATGCAGCAGCGGTTCTGGCTGCAGCACAATCGTCGTGCCGCGAGTGCTGGCGAGCGCCCATCCGGGCTGGGTCATCATCTGGCGAAAGAGTTCCGTCGTAGGCGCGAAGACGATCTCCGGCGCGAGCGGCTTGCGCGGCGGAAATCGGCTTTGCGCCTCGCTCCACGCCTGCTGTACCGCCAGCGTTTGCGCAGAACTCAACGCGCGGTTGCTGCGCAGCGTGATGGAGCCAATGCGCGTCTCCTGCCATCCGTCATCGCCCGTCAGGATGCGGACAGCCGTGCCTGGAAAATAGAAGGCCAGGATGGTTCGAGCGTCTTTGCCTTCGGCCGCCATCTCGGCAGCGCCGGTCTGGCACAGTCCGACGCCGTGGCCATGACCGTGTCCGTCGAAGACCAGAACGCCATTGCGCACGCCGATGTCATACGCATCGCTGCGCACGCGGTTCCATCCCAGCGCCCGGCCGACGCCGAAGCGCAACGCACTCGCCGCCACGAACGATTGCGCGCCAGCGCTATCGCTGAAGACGATTCTCAAGGCCCGATGCGATGCACTGCGCTCAGCGATTCGAGCAGTCACGATCTTCGCAGGAATCCGCCAGCCCTCGGCTTTAGCGATTGCGGCCAGATCAGCCAGCGGGATCTCCGCATGCCAGGCCGCGGCATCGCGCCGCAGGCAGAAGGCGTCGGGATGGCTGCGCAGGTAGGGCAAGCCGCGCAGCTTCGGCCACACCGCCCCCGCGTCCTCGGTCAGTCCGCCGCAGCTTTGGCTGAAGAACACCTCCGCGCGTGTGGCCCCGAACCAAAGCGTCTCGCCCGCCGTGGCCTGCACGGCCTGTTCGATCGCGACCGGCACCGGAGCCAGCCGCATCGCCTGGCATTGTGTGCTGTCGCAAAGCTCCGCAGGCAGGTGGCCGCTTTGGGCCGTGAAGTGCCTGCCGTTCAGGGCGTAGGTGCGCGCGAGGACCGCCAGCGCGCGCAACGATTGCGGCGGCTCGTTCGCAGCGGCTTCTGCATTGAGCACCGCGGCGACGTAACGCTCGCTGGGCAGCGTCAGCACCACATCGACGCCCTGCCGGCTCGCCCGCAGATGCCACAATCCGGCGGCGGTGCGCGACTCGCCTGTGGCCTCTTCGGTAACGCGCAGCATGCCTCCGGCGAACAGTTCAGCCGATCCCATCAAGTGGATAGACTCAGCAAGTTTCTTGTGGACGCAGCCCGCGCACGCCGCAATCCAGGCGTTCGGGCCGAGCGGTGTTACCGTCAAGGCATGCAGGTCTCGTATAGAAAACAGGGCGACCGCTACATCGCGTCCACCGCCGTCCGAGGTTTGCCCCGCCGATGCAGTCTGCGCGGCGGCGAGCAGGATCGAACCGAAGAGCCAGGCTCTCTTCATCGCGCACCGCTTGCGGCGGCAACAAACGCAAAAAACTTCTGCGCCAGAGCGGCCGCGGTGCCTCCATCGCCATGCGGCACGTAGACCACGAGCACCATCCGGCCCGGCAGCGCCCCGGCAAACCAGCCGTGGGTCCAGGCTTCTCCAAGATCGCTGGCGGTGCCCGTCTTGCCCAGAATCGCCACGCCGGCGACCGCTGCCGGATGTGCCATGCCGTAGCTTACCGAGCCGCGCAGCCCCCGCGCAACCACTCCATCGGTCGGCTCCCGCGCCAGCAGTTCGCGATAGGCGCGGGCCAGTTCCACGGGCGAGACGGCCACGCCGCGCAGGCCGAGAACCGTCAGCTGCCGCTGCTCCACCCCGGCATTTGCCATAGCCTGATGCGGCAGACCTGCCCCCCGCAACGCCGCTTCCAGGTCTTCCCCCGCGAACCGTTTCGCCATCTCCGCGAACCAGGTGTTGCAGGACTCCGCCAGCGCGCGTTCGGCGGTAAAGACAGGCTGATCCGCGGGATGCGTGCAGGGCAACGCCCGGCCCGCTACGTTGAGGTTGCGCCGGCAGTAAACCGTCGTCTCCTCACGCACGATGCCATGATGCAACGCGTAGGCCAGCAGCAGAGGCTTCAGAGCCGAACCGGGCAGACCGCGCCGCGACGGACCAGTCTGGGCGATCACCCCGCCGGTCGCCTGGTCCAGCGCCACAGCCGAGGCCTGCGTACCCTTCAGCGCTCGTGCAAGCGCGTCCGCCGCGGGCGACTGCGCGGACAACGACAGCCCCACGAGCAGCAAAGGGCTCAGCCATAGCCCCGTTCTTCCGCCCGGCAAATTGATTCGCACAGGAGCATTATCCAGCAACGATGAAGCGCGGCGATACCGGTCTAGCTGAGCGGACGCACGGCGCGGGCACGATTGCGCGCCGGCAGAAACTGGTGGATGAGAATCTGGTAAGCTCCGCCCCCCACCACGCCGCCCAGCAGAGGCGCCACTATGGGAATCCACCAGTAGTTGTCCGGTGACGGAAATGCGGCGGGTCCCCAACCCGCGGCGAAGGCGAACAGGCGCGGCCCCAGGTCGCGCGCGGGGTTGATGGCCCAGGCCTCCAGAAAGCCCATCGAGGCGCCGATCGTGGCGACCAGAAAGCCGATGATGAGCGCGCCGGAGTTCGCGCCCGGAGCCTGCTCGTTGTACTGCTCGGTGATGGCGAAGATGCCGAAGACAAGGAAGGCTGTGAGGATGATCTCGTCGGTAAACGCGTGCATTGGCACGATAGAACTGCCGGGATGCGTGAAGAAGACGCCGGCTGCGCCTCCGGCCGCACGGGTGAGATGGTGCGTGGCGTTGAAGGCGTCGATGACCGGCGAAAACAGCGCGTACACGATGCCCGCGCCGACGAATCCGCCGAGCACCTGCGCCGCGCAGTAGGGCACGACCTTGCGCCAGGAGAACTGGCGGAAGCATGCCAGCGCAAGCGTGACGGCCGGATTGGCGTGGCATCCGCTGACCGAAGCCGTGCTGTAGATGGCGATGGTGACGGCGAGTCCCCACGCGATGCAAACGCCCCAGTAAGACCCTCCATACGGGTTGGGGTCGTACAGGCTGTACATCGCCGCGACCGAGTCGCCCAGCGCAATGATGATGCACATCGCGACCGCCTCCGCGATGAGTTCTCCGGCAAACGCTTTCTTCATGGAGTAGCCCTTTCGTAATGCTGCGTTACTCTGATCCAGCCCTGCGTTATTCGTCGATCCAGTCGAAAGACCTCGTCACGGCCTTCTTCCATTGCTTGTAGAGGCGTTCGCGATCCGCGAGTTCGATCTTCGGGTGCCACGTCTGATCGACGGACCAATTCGAGACCAGGTCCGTGACGTCCTTGTAAAAGCCGCAGGCAAGCCCGGCGGCATAGGCCGCACCCAGCGCCGTGGTCTCCTTCATGGCGGGGCGGATCACCTTGCGTCCAAGCAGATCGGCCTGAAACTGCATCAGCAAATTGTTGTTGACCATGCCGCCGTCCGTCCGCAGTTGCTCAAGCGGAATGCCGGAGTCGGCTTCCATGGCCTCGACGACCTCGCGCGTCTGGAACGCGGTGGCTTCGAGTACGGCGCGCGCGATGTGGCCTTTGTTGGCGTAGCGGGTCAGGCCGGCGATGACGCCGCGGGCGTTGTCCTTCCAGTACGGCGCGTACAGCCCGGAGAATGCCGGCACGATATACACTCCACCGTTGTCATCGACCGAGCGCGCCAGGGTCTCGATCTCCTCGCTGGTGCGGATCATGCCGAGATTATCGCGCACCCACTGCACCAGCGCTCCGGTGATGGCTATGCTTCCTTCAAGCGCGTACACGGCGGGCTGATCGCCAAAGCGATAGGCCAGCGTAGTCAGCAGGCCGTGGCTCGACATCACCTTTTTCTCGCCTGTGTTCATCACGAGGAAACAGCCCGTGCCGTAGGTATTCTTGAGTTGTCCGGGCTGGAAGCAGGTCTGGCCTACGAGCGCCGCATGCTGGTCGCCGAGCATACCGCCGATGAAGGTTCCTTTCAGGCAGGAGACCTTGACCTCGCCGAAATACTCGCTGCTGGAGCGGATCTGCGGCATCATGGCGCGCGGCACCTGGAAGAGCGCAAGCAGTTCGTCGTCCCAGTCGAGCGTGTCGAGGTTCATCAACTGGGTGCGGCTGGCGTTGGTGACGTCGGTGCAATGCAGACCGCCGGAAGGCCCGCCGGTGAGGTTCCAAATCAGGAAGCCGTCGATGTTGCCGAAGAGGAGTTCGCCTCGTTCGGCGCGGGCGCGCACGCCTTCCACGTGGTCGAGAATCCAGCGGATCTTCAGGCCGCTGAAGTAGGTCGCGAGGGGCAGCCCGGTCTTCGTCCGGAAGCGATCCTGACCTCCTTCGCGCGCGAAGGCCGCGACGTACTCGCCGACGCGGGTGTCCTGCCAGACGAGCGCGTTGTAGACCGGCTCGCCGGTGCTCCGGTCCCAGACCACGGTGGTCTCGCGCTGATTGGTGATACCGAGCGCGGCGAGGTCTGAGGCCTTGAGGCTCGCCTGCGTGCAGGCCCGCTCGATCACCTCCAGCGTGCGCTGCCAGATCTCGCGCGGATCGTGTTCCACCCAGCCCGGCTGCGGGTAGATCTGCTCGTGTTCCTTCTGCGCCTGGGCGACGATTCTGCCGCCGCGATCGAAGACCATGAAGCGTGTGCTTGTCGTTCCCTGATCCAGCGCGCCTATCAGTTCGGCCATCACGTTCTCTCACTTACGGGGTAGTTTTTGGGGATGTTTCAAACCCCGATGATCATACACAGGCGTACCTACGCCGGCTGAGTGGCTTCCGCGGCAACAGCCTGCGTCGCGGGCACAGCGTCGTCGATCTCGTAAAAGCGGCGGGCGAGAATGTCGAACGCGGCGACCTGCGACTCGATCCAATCCGCACCGTAGCCGAGTTCCCGGGCCATAACGGCGGCGACCAGAGGAGCGGCACGCTGGGCGGCGCGGGCATCGAGCAGAAGCGCCCGGGTCCGGCGCGAGAGCACATCCTCCACGGTGCGCGCCATCTCTTCGCGAACCGCGTAGACGACTTCCGCGACCGTGTAGGGCAGGGCTTCGTCCAGTAGCGCGGCCAGGGAGGGATCCTCGGCGGAGAGCTTGCCGACCGCCCCGGCATCAGTCCCGTACTGCGAGAGCGGCTGCTGCGTCTTTGCCTCGCCAAGCGCGGGCGCGCCACGCAGCCTGATCTTCCTGCTGACGCACTCCTTCGGCGGCAGCAGCTTGTGCTGAATGGCAAAGTCGAGCGTACCTTCGGCCATGCGGCGATAGGTAGTCCATTTCCCGCCTGCAACGGTCACCATGCCGCTGGCCGAGATGTCGATGTGGTGCTCGCGCGAGAGCTTGGAGGTGTTGGCCTGGTTGCCCGTGACCAGCGGGCGCAGGCCGGAGAAGATGCTGAGGATATCGGTACGCAGGACCGGCCGCGCGAGGTACGGATTGATCGTTTCCAGCAGGAAATCGATCTCGGAGGCATCGTGGCCTGGCTCCATCTCGACTTTGCTGGCAGGCAGATCGGTGGTGCCGATCACCACCTTGCCCAGCCACGGGATGGCAAAGATGATGCGCCCGTCCTCTGTCTTAGGCACCATGATGGCGTTGGCCTGGCCGCGTCTGTCGGGCTGCAAAAAGTCCGCCGCAACGACCAGATGGGTGCCGCGGCTAACGGAGAGCAAATGCTCCAGGCCGGGCTTGTCTTGCTGGCGCAGCGTGTCGACGAAGATGCCGGTCGCATTGATGACTGCCGAAGCCTCCAGCGTGAACGATCGTCCGCTCTCCTCATCCTGAACGCGTGCGCCATAGACCTTGCCTTCGCGCTTGAGAAGTTCGTTGCACCGAACATAGTTCAGGATCAGCGCTCCGTGATCTTCTGCCGTGCGGGCCAGAGCCAGGGCGAGACGCGCGTCGTCGAACTGTCCGTCGTGATACAGGATGCTTCCCTTCAGGCCCTTGGCCGCGATGCCGGGAATCCGATCGCGCGTCTCGCGGACGCTGAGGATCTTTGTGGGACCGAGCGATGAACTGCCCGAGAGCATGTCGTACAGCTTCAGCCCCGCGCCGTAAAACGGCAGATCGAACCACTTGTAAGCGGGCGTGACGAAAGGCAGCGGCTGCACCAGATGGGGTGCGTTGCTCAGCATCACCTTGCGCTCACGCAGAGCCTCGTAGACTAAAGGAAGCTGCCCGCTTGCGAGGTAGCGGACGCCGCCATGTACGAGCTTGGTGGCGCGGCTGGAGGTAGCCTGCGCAAAGTCTCCGGCTTCCACCAGCGCGGTGCGGAAGCCGCGCGTGGCGGCGTCCACGGGCTGAAAGCGCTTTCGATCGACCGGCGGATACA
>CAXTMK010000040.1:14650-34765 GCA_964245315.1 uncultured Acidobacteriaceae bacterium
CACCGCGATCAGCCAGCTGGCGGCCACCTTCAGGGCGATGCCGCGCCCGGTGGCGCCACCGCCTACGATCAGCACATCAAAGCGATCTTCCAGCAACGCGAGCTTCTCAGCACGGCTCTTCACGAAGTCCTCCCTGGCGACAAAAACGAAAAAGCCGCCCGCGAGCCCACCTCATTGCTGAGGCGAACCCGCGGGCGGCTTTCTGAACTCTGCCGCGACTGCCAAATACTAGACCCATGCCGTGCAAAACGCAACAGGCATATCTCAGGCAATGCTCCACAGAGCGGGATTACCTGTAGAGACGGCATCCAGCCCCTGACGAATGAGGTGGTCGGCCTCCTGCAGATCTGCTATCAATCCACCGCCCACCGTTGCCACTGAGCTGTACTTCTCCCGCAGGCTGGGCAGAATGCGCGGAGCGACCGGCGCGGGCAGAAGTTCGAGCGCGTCGGGCAGGAAGTGGCGCAGCGAACGCATGCAGCTGCTGACAGAGTCCGAGTCGATCATGAAGGTACGCTGCACCGCATACAGGCTTTGGCTCTGCGCGGCGCCGAGCACGTCCGTGTGCGTGGAGATGATGCCCGCGCATCCGCTCGACGCCAGAAATCCGACAGCCTGCGAATCGCGCGACAGGCCGGCGAACAGATCCAGATTGACGACGACTTCCTTATCGGCGGCACGCAGCACATGCAGGTGCTCATCCAGCGTCGAGAGGTTCGCGGCGAGCAGGTAAACCACGCGCGATGGGGAATGCACGGCCTGCGCGAGATCCTGCGCGGCGCGCACAGCGGGGATGACGGGGTAGGCCTGAACGAGCTTGCGAAACTCTCCGGGGTCGTGCCGGGAGAGCGCGGATGCGGCGTTACGCGAAGCAAATTTGGAGCGGGACATGGGCGGCACCTGCAGGCCGGTATGAGCGATGGTATTACGCCAACTCGTCCCCCAAAAATTTTTTGTTGACATTGGCGGTCGCACATTGATAGTGTTTCGGCGCGGTAGAGAATAGATAAAGCCGCCTGGCGAAAGGCAGCGAAAGTCTTCGCTTCGCCAGGCGGCTTTGTTTTGCTTAATCGGGATTGGAGAACGACTCATCATGAGCAACCTCCGCAAACCTCAGGATTCCATCGATCGGCGCTCCAGGAACCGGATCGCACGGCAACACTCTTCAAGGCCAGTTCAGCAAATAACTTCAGGAGAACGCATCCCAATGAACGCAAACAAACTATTGAAACGCAACCGCACGCTCTCGCCGGTATCCCTCCTGCTGCTCTTCGTCGGGTTCCTTCTGACACTTCCGGCCGCGTTGGCGCAGGCGGTCAGCGGCACCATCGTCGGCACCGTCACGGATGCAACCGGGGCCGCCGTCCCCAACGTCCCCGTCACTATCGTGCTGACCGGTCAGGATACCGTCCACACCTCGGTAACGAACGAGAGCGGCAACTTCACCGAGCCCAACCTGCCACCCGGCACCTACAGCGTCTCCGTTGCGGCCACCGGCTTTAAGAAGGAAACTCGCGAGAACATCGTGCTGGAGACTAACACCACGGCGCGCGTGGACCTCGCGCTCGCGACCGGCAGCACGTCTGAATCGGTTACCATCACCAGCGCGCCGCCGCAACTGCAGACCGATCGCGCCGACATCTCCACCACAATCGGCGAGCGCCAGATCGCCGACCTGCCGCTATCGAGCGGCAACAGCTTTCAGTCCCTGCTGACCACCGTACCCGGCGTCGCCCCGGTTGTCTTCAACAACTCGCAGTTCTTCAACGCCAACAACGACCTCTCCGCCAATTCCAATGGCCAGTCCTCCTACGTCAACCTGTATCAGATCGAGGGTATCGACGACGACCAGCGCACCGGCATCCACATCATCCTCGTTCCGCCCGCTGCCGCCATCCAGAACGTCGATATCACCACCAACAACTTCGAAGCCGAGTTCGGACGCGCTGTCGGCGCTGTCGTCAACGTCACCCTCAAGTCGGGATCGAACGCCTTCCACGGCTCTGTCTTCCAGAACATGGAGAACAACGGAGTCAATGCGCGCAACTTCTTCGCTCAGGGTCCGAATGGACGCCTGGTTTACAACTACACCGGCGGATCGATCGGCGGACCGATCCTGAAAGACAAGCTGTTTTTCTTCGGCGACTTCCTGCGCACGTCGGACCACGAGTCCTCCACCACCAACGCGACCATCCCGTTTTACAACGTAGTCGCCGGCAATCTCAGTCTGGCCACCTATAAGGGCCAGGTCTATGACCCCAACACAGGCGATACCGCTAACTGCGGGGTTGGCGCAGCCACTCCCGGCTCGTGCGGTACCCAACGCCTCCCTTTTGCCGGCAACCTGATTCCGCTGAGTAACCCCGGCGTCAGCAAGGTTGGACTTGCGGTCCTGCAGGATCTGGACGCCGTGGCCAGAAATCCCCAGACCAATTTGGCGTCAGCTCAGTACATCGCAGGGGCACTTACCAACAACTTCTCCGCAAACCTTCCCTTCAGCAAGGATGCCTACAGCTACGACATCAAGATGGACTACACCATCACTCAGAAGGACCACCTCAGCGGACGCTTTTCGCACCAGACCACCAACACCTTTCAGGCGCCGCTCTTCGGCTCTTTCCTTGGTGGTCCGGCGGGCAGCGGCGGCTTTGAAGCCACAGGCGTAGCAGCCGCCTACAGCACCGGCGGCAACTACGATCACGTCTTTTCGCCCACCCTATTTACCGAGGCCCGCATCGGCGTCGCCCACCTGCGCAACTCCGCCACCCAGTCTGACTACGGCAGCAACGATGCCAAGACACTCGGTATACCGGGCAACGGCCCTAACGGAACGGACAACGTCCCCACCAGCAGCGGCCAGGTAGCCTTTCAGGTCTCAAACTTCGCCGGTAACGGTGAAAACGGAACCACCAACCCACTCATCGGCTACTCGCCTTCGCTGCCCTGGCTGCGCGCCGAATCGAACATCGACTTCGCCAACATCTGGACCAAGGTGCTCGGCAATCACACCCTGAAGGCCGGCGCCGACATTCGCCGCATCCGCGACGACTTGCTCCAGGGCAACAACAACGCCGCTGCCGGAACCTTCTACTTCAGCGAAAACCAGACCTCCATCGCTTCTGGCGCGACCTCATTCAACGGCGCCACAACCGGCCAGGCGAACGACATTGCCAGTGTCTTGTTCGATACCCCCTATCAAGTGGGGCAGGATACCAACAGCACCTTTCCGGCCTATCGCCAGACGTGGCTCTTCTTCTTCGTCTCGGACAAGTGGCAAGCTTCGCAGAAGCTCACACTCGACGTGGGCCTGCGCTATGAACTCTATCCGCCCGCAACCCCGCGCAAGCCGGGTGGCTTCGTCAATTACAACCCCACCAACAACCAGCTTGTTGAGGCGGGCCTGGACGGCAATCCTTCCAATCTCGGCATGCAGACCGATTATAAGAACTTCGCCCCGCGGCTCGGAGCCTCCTACCGCGTCAACGAAGGAACTGTGGTTCGCGGTGGCTTCGGCGTCAGCTATGTGCCCTTCGTCGATAACACCTACGCCTATAACTACCCGATCAAAACCAGCACGGGGTATACCTTCGGTTCGACCTACGGACCGGCGCTCAACCCTGCCGGCGGAGCGGTCAATTTCGTTACCGGCATTCCCACCACGCCGACGGCGCCTTTCACCTCACAAGGAACGATTACTGAGTCAGCAGCCAACGGTACGATCGGACTGAACAACCTCTACATCCCCCTCAACTTCAGAAATGCATACGTCACCTCCTGGAACGCGGTTGTGCAGCAGCAGCTTTCCTCCGCCATGAACCTGCAGATTGCGTATGTCGCAAACCACGGTACCCGCATCGATGTGTCGCAGAATATCAACCTGCCGACGATCTATGGCCAAGGTCCGGCTTACGATCCATTCAACCACCTTGCCGACGGCGTTACACCAACGTTCCTCAAAACGGCACAGGTCAATGAGTATTTCCTCGGCTACTCCACCAACTACCAGTCGCTGCAGGTGCAGCTCACGCGCCGCTTCAGCCATGGTCTAGGGTTTACCTCCGTCTTCACCTGGGGCAAGGCACAGAACTACCAGACCGGTGCGCAGGATGGCGCCCTGCTCTTCTATGCAGGTCCGGTACATCGCAACTACGCTGTGGCTGACTTCGACCGCACGCGCAACTTCGAGCAGACGGTCACCTATGAACTTCCTGCAGGCCACAACCACAGGTACTTCAACTCCGGTATCAGCCAGTACGCCCTGGGTGGCTGGCGTGTCTCTGCCATCCTCTCCGCGGTATCAGGCCAGCCGTTTACCATCTCTACCAGCAGCTTGACTTCAGGTACCACGCAGACGGTTAACCAGACCGGAGCGTACCAGGTGACGCACTCTGTTGCCGGTGGAAAGAACCCTGCCACGCTATGGTTCAATCCCAACAGCTTCCAGTCTCCCCTAACCTGCCAGGCGTACACTCCAACCAACCAGGTTGCCTGTCCAGTTGGAAACACCGGTCGCAACCAGTTCCGCGGTCCTGGCTACTTCTCCGACAACCTCTCTTTGTTCAAGAGCTTCCCCATCTTCCGCGAGTCCTCCCTGGAGGCCCGCTTCGATGCCTTCAATCTCACCAACACTCCAGCCTTCGGTCTGCCCACCAGCAGCATCACCTCCAGCACCTTCGGAGAGATCACCTCAACCCTCGGGTCAGGCACCGGCAACGTCAACGGCGTTGGGGGTCCGCGCGTTCTACAGGCGGGCGTCAAGATCTCCTTCTAACCGCCTCGTTCCAACGGCCCCACGTCTCGCTACGAGCGTGGGGCTTCCTTTTCTCAGCCCTCGTTTCAGGCAAAGCGGCTTATTCATGCTATTCAGCCGACTACGACTGAGCCACTACTCCTCTGAAGCCGTCATTCTGGCTTCGCCAAAACGACGGCGCTTGCAATAATTTTTTGCAAGTGAGAAACGACTTCCCCGAGGACAACCGAATGAAGACAAAAATCAGTCTGCTCACGTCCATTTTGGCTTTCACGGTAATGCTGCACGGATCGATCTCTCTGGCCCACGCGCAGAAGCCCGTGGTTAAGACCGCACAAGGCGAGGCCGCCGGCAAACTGATCGAGGGCGGCACACAGAAGGCGTTCCTCGGCCTTCCTTACGCCGCGCCGCCAGTCGGAGAACTGCGCTGGAAAGCGCCCCAGCCGGCGCAGCCCTGGAAGGGAGTTCGTGACGCGACGAACTTCGGCGCGCGTTGCGAGCAGTGGCATGTGTGGAACGACTACATCTTCCTCGACCCCGGCCCCAGCGAGGATTGTCTCTATCTGAACGTCTACACTCCTGCCTCCGCCAGCCCCACGGACAAGCTGCCGGTCATGGTCTGGATCCATGGCGGCGGCTTTCTCGCTGGCGCCGGGTCGGAGCCGCGCTATACCAACTCGGCGCTCGTCCCCAGGGGCGTCATCCTCGTAACGCTCAACTATCGCCTGAATGTCTTCGGCTTTCTGGCAAGCGAGGACCTCGCCAAAGAAGGCGGGGGACACGCGGGCAACTACGGCCTGATGGATATGGCCGCGGCCCTGCAATGGGTCAAGGCGAACATCCCTGCCTTCGGAGGAGACGCGGGCAACGTCACCATCTTCGGCGAAAGCGCCAGCTCCTTCGCGGTGAATGCACTCACCGTTGCACCGGCTGCGCGTGGGCTCTTCAGCAAGGTGATCGGCGAAAGCGGAGCCTTCTTCGGCAGCACCATCCCCATGTCGTCCATGGCCCAGCGCGCGAAGCGCGACCAGGCCTGGGTGAACTCGCTCGGAGTCAAGACCCTGAGTGAATTGCTCAGCCTGCCGCCCGAGAAGCTGATCGAAGCCGTGCAGAAGCAGCCCAGCGTCGGCTTTTCACCGGTGGTGGACGGGAACTTCCTCCCTGAATCGATTCCCAATGCCTACGCGGAAGGTCACCAGGCCCACGTACCATCGATCATCGGCTGGAACCATGACGAAAGAACCGGAACCCTGTCGAAGGATCTGACCGCGGAGAAGTGGAAGGCTTACGCCAAAGAACACTATGCAGACCGCTCCGGCCAGTTCCTCGCAGCCTTCCCCGCGGGCAGCGATGAGCAGGCGGTACGCTCAGCCGACGACTACACGACGGCAGCCTTCATCGCGTTCGGCGCATGGCAGTGGGCGGAGGCTCAGGTGAAGACCGGGCAATCGCCGGTCTACCGTTTCCGCTTCGATCGTCCCGCGCCTCCGGAAGAGAACCATCCCCAGGGCAAATACGCCTTCCACTCCGACGAGCTCGAATACGTCTTCGGAACGCTGGACGCTCGCCATGGCGCAGTCTGGCACCCGGAAGATCGCGTGTTGAGCGGCCAGATGGTGAGCTATTGGACGAACTTCGCCCGCACCGGCGATCCCAATGGCAAGGGTCTCCCGCAGTGGCCTCGCTTCGACAAACAACACATGGTCCTGCATCTGGACACGCCCGTGACCGCCCGCCCGGATTCAACCCGCGCGCAGTTCGAGTTCCTCACTCAGGAGCCACGGGCCGTTCCATAATCGTCGCGGATGACTGGTCCGCGGAAGCTTTTTCCTCCGCCGCGTCCTCCAGCCAGCGCTGCGAATTGAATAGCGGCCGTTCCATGCTCCGCACCCACTCGGTCGGCTCGTCCGCGCGCTTGCCCGCGCTCTCGGCCGCCGCGAACTCCCGGCGCATGGCGGCGAACTTGGCCTCCAGATCGTCGAGAGCGCTCAGCAGCATCGCCTCCGGCGTCATCGGGAGCTTCGGGCTGCCGAACTCCAGCCGCCCGTGGTGCGACAGAATCATATGTTCCACCAGCACCCGCAGCCGCTCCGGAAACGGCGCCAGTTCCCTCACCTTCTCGCGCAGCATCCCCTGCGCAATCGAGATGTGGCCGATCATCTGGCCCTCCAGCGTGTAGGTAAAGTTCGTCTTCCACGCCAACTCCTTCACCTTGCCGATGTCGTGCAGGATCGCGCCGGTAACCAGCAGGTCTGCGTTCACCTCGGGATAAAACGGCGCGGTCGCCAGGCAAATCTTCACCAGCGTCAGCACATGCTCCAGCAGCCCGCTGATCCACGCGTGGTGCAGCATCTTCGCCGCAGGCGCGACCCGGAACGCCGGGCCAATCTCCTCGTCGTCCAGAAATGCCAGCACCAGCCGCTTCAGGTCTTCCTCTTGAAACGCAGCGACGATCGCCCGCAGCTCGGCATCCATTTGCTCCATCGGAAACGCGGAGATTGCCTGGAAATCCGATGTTTCGACCTCTGTCTCCGCCGCGTTGCGCAGGCGCGTGAGCGTGATCTGCCACTTGCCCTGGTACTTCGAAATCTGCCCCTGCACCTTGACGTAGCAGCCCTCGGCGCAGGCCGCGACAGCTTCGGCAAACTCCTCCCACATGCGGGCTTCGAGCGAGCCGCTCTTGTCGCTCAGCGTCAGCGCGAGATACTGCCCGCCGCCCGTCTTCTTCTCGCGCAACTGCATCTGCGACAGGCAGAAGTAAGAAGTAATCACCGCATTCTCAAAGCGCGCCGCATCCTGAACGTAAAAGTCCTTCATAGCTTTTCAGGATAATGTGCCGCAGGCCGTGCAAAAGAAGATCCGTATAGCATGACGAACCAAGTTGCCTTTGTTTGTCATCCCGTAGGGATCTGCTTTTCGCTTGGAGCCGTAAGCCTAACTCCGCGGAGGCGTACTTGCCGGAGGCGTGGCTGGCGGAGGCCCGGTCGCCGGTCCGGGCGAAACCGCCGTGGGCGCCAGCGCCGGATTCACTGTTTGATCCACCGGCGCAGGTGCGACCGGGGCGGGCTTCGGTTTTTCCTCCAGCCGCGGCTTAGCCTGGCCCTTCACCTTCTTGGGCCTGGCCGGCTTCTTGGTCGTATCGCCGGCAAGCCCCAACGGCGCAGCCTGGGCCGCGGCCGACGCCTTCTCTTCCGCGGTCGCTTCGGTCGGCTTGGCGGCCAGTTTCTCCGTCTGCTTCGCCGTAACGGTCTTCACCTTTTTCGCCTCCACCTTCTTCTGCGCGGCGGAGAACCTCGTCTTCTCATGTTCCGGAGCCACCGGAGTCAGCGGATTGTCCTCCAGGTTCGACCCCGTGGACAAAGTTCCGTTCGAGGCCATCACCGCACCCGGTGCAGCGACCTGCCCAGCGGCCTGCCCAGTTACCTGCCCAGTCCCCAGCGTCCCAGGCGCAGTATCCGGAAGCGAAGCATCCGTACCTCCGCTCGGCAGCGCATTGCGCGGAGCCTGACCGTAGCGAATCTTCTCGCGCTTAATCTTTTTGCCGGAGCCACTCCCGGAGCCCGATCGGCTCACAGCCGGAGGCGGCGGCGGAACCTTCACCACTGCAAGCCCTGTATTCGGATCGACGTTAGCCTCGGCGGCATCCCTTCCGGTCAGCGTGCGGCCGCCAGTCGTATCCGGCGAAGAGACCACCGGCTTCCCATTGCGATCAAAACGCGTGGTCGCGGTCGGCTTGACGACCTTTTTCTTTATCGGCGGCGGAGCGTAGGCGGTGTTCGCGAACTTCGTCTCATCCGGGCTCGCACCGGAATCCACAAACCCAGGCTGAATCTCGACATAAGAATCAACCCGCAGCTTGGTCAGATACGCCCGCAGCGCGGGCTGCATCTGCTGCATGTACATCGCCTCTTCCACCTGCGGCATCACGTCTTTCAGTGGAGCCGGCCCGGCCTTGTCGTGCTCTGTCACCTTCAGGATGACGAAGCCCTGCCGCGTGCGGATCGGCTGCGTCGAATCCCCTGCCTTCAGGTCGAAGGTCGCGTCTTCCAGCACCTTCGCCAGCCCGCCGCGCTTCCACACGCCAAGCTCACCGCCCGGCGCCGCCGACGGGCCGCCCGAATTCTTCTTCGCCAGATCGGCGAAATCGGCGCCTTTATCCGCCTGCCCCTTCACATCTTTGGCCTTAGCTTCAGCCTGCGCGATCTGCGCCGCTGTAGCGTTCTCGGGCGTCGGAATCAGGATCTCGCTCAGCTTGACCTGCTCCGGCTGCTGAAACTGGTCCTTATGCTCGTCGTAAAACTTCTGCGCCTCGCCCTGCGTCATCTGGATCTTGCGGCCCACTTCATCGCGGACGACCATCTGGGTCAGCAACTGATTGTGAATCTGCGCCTTGAAGTCCTCGAAGTTGACGCCTTCCTTGCGCGCCGCAGCCTCCAGTTCATCCATCGATTTGAAGTTGTTGTTCTTGCGAATGTCATCCAGTTGCCGGATCACGTCCGAGTCGACGTTGAGGCCAAGTTCCTTACCGCGCGACAGCAGCAACTGCTGGTCGATCATGTCACGCAGCATGTTCTTCTGCTCCGCCGCGAGCTGATCCTTCGGCACATTGCCCGCCGCGGCTGCCTGGTTTAGCTGCCGAGCCTGGCGATCGACGTCGCTGCGGCTGATGATCTGGTCGTTTACCCGCACGACGATATCTTCGACCACCGTGCCATGCGGCGTAATCGCCGGCGGAAGCGGAGGCAGCGCCAGTTGCGGCGCCGGCGCATCCAGCCCGCCCGTGTAGCGCGGAGCCTTGATCACCTGCGCCTGCAGCGCGGCCGCGGAGAGAACCATAACAGACGCAAATCCGCGTAGCACGCGCCGATTCAGGGCAAAGTTGGTAGCGTTCAAAGTCAAAGAAACTCTCACTTCCATAATCGAAAACGGGATTCGCTGCAGGTTGGACTCACTGAAACCCGCGGATGGTATCCGTTGAGGATATTCTACCCGCACGAAGGCTTCGCGGACCGCTCACCAGACGCGTAGGACGCCGTAGCGATCAAAGATCTCCTCGTTGCTCACCAGAGTCATGCCTTCGACCTGTGCCTGCGCAATGAGCAGCCGGTCGAAAGGGTCTTTGTGGTCCTTGAACTGCGGGAGTAATGCAGTCCGTTGAGCGTGCACGAAATAGATCGGTAGCAGTCTGAAGCCAGCCGAAACTGCTGTCGCCTCGATATCGTCAGCGAGATCATCAGGAAGCGCCAGCTTACCCAGCCGATACTTGATCAACATCTCCCAGCAGGTCGCCGCACTCAGAACGATCTCATTGGAATTGTCTTCGAGGACTGTGATCGCGGGCTTTGAAAGTCCCGGCTGCTTCAAAGTCCACCAGAGAAATGTATGGGAATCGACGAGATAGGGACCAGTCATTCTGTTGCCTTCCTGTTTTCCTTGGCCCACGCCTCTCCGATCTCCTCCAGCTTCCGCCCGCGCGGAGAGTTCCCCTCAAACAGATCCAATAGTTCATCCGGCAGCGGTTCGAAGAACTCCGGTCCAACGACAAACTTCCCTTCCCACTGTCCGCCAACACGCTTGCCAGTCG
Organism: uncultured Acidobacteriaceae bacterium; assembly: GCA_964245315.1. Classification (GTDB taxonomy): domain Bacteria; phylum Acidobacteriota; class Terriglobia; order Terriglobales; family Acidobacteriaceae; genus Edaphobacter. The sequence goes on from CAXTMK010000040.1 coordinate 24,985, forward strand.
TCATCTTCTCGGCGACTTTCAACTCCATTGCGGGAAGCTCTCCGCGTGTAATCCGGACTTCTTCACCGCTGCTTGCTAACCCCGCCAGCTCCTCGATCCGCTCCTTCGCCTCTTCTATCGTCACGACCGTCATGGCGCACCTCCGCTAAGCGCAATGCTACACTTTCGCTCCGCAGGCTCCAGCAAAAAGTCATTGACACAACTTCGCAACAGGATACATCGTTATTTCGAATATGAAGAAACACTTTACCGATCTGCTCCCGCTCTCGCCTACCACCCTGCATATCCTGCTGGCGCTTTACGGGCGGCGATTTGCACGGCTACGGGATTATGCTCGAGATTACGCAGCGCACACTCGGTTCGCGACTTCATATCTCGATGCGCTGATCTCCGTGGGGCGCCAGCGGTGCGGACGGTACCGCCGCGCGGTCCATGTTCTTACCGCCATCCTCGCGACCGCCGGCACAATCCACGCTCAACATAACGCCCAGACGCCGCTCCTTGAGGTCGCGACCATAAAGCCCGGCGACCCGGCAAAGCAGCCGCTCGGCCTCTACTGGCGAAAACCCGACGGCTACGCGCGTGAAGGCTCAACCCTCCGTGGCATGATCGGCTACGCGTACGGTGTCCCCGGCAGCGTCAGGGGTCTGGTCCAGGGTGGCCCCGCGTGGATGCTCTCGCAGGCATTCGACGTCCAGGTCAAGGTCGATCCCGCGACCACCGAGCGATGGAGCAGGCTGCCGCAGCAGGCTGTGGATGAAGAGCGTCGTGCCGTGGAGCGGCAGTTGCTCGCCGAGCGCTTCCACCTGAAAGTCCATCGCGAGATGCGCGAGATGCCGGCGTTCCTGCTCACCATAGCCAAAGGCGGCTCGAAGCTGCAGACGCCGGTCCCCGAAACGGACCTGCGGGCGGGCGTGCCACTGAGCCGCATCAATTTCTATGGTCGCGGCCACATGCAGGGACACTCCGCCCTGCTGAGCAACCTGTCCAGATCGCTCACAGCAGAGCCCGAGGCGGACGGCCGCCCTGTCGTCGACGAGACGGGCCTTACCGGCCAGTACGACTTCACGCTCCACTGGACGCCGGCCGATGCTCCCACCGACGCCGGCGATCAGTGGCCCTCACTCTTCACCGCCCTCGAAGAGCAACTCGGCCTGAAACTCACACCGGGGAAGGCGCAATTGGAGATCATCGTAGTCGACTCCGTCGAGAAGCCATCGGAGAACTGAAACTGTGTCAAGCGCTTTCATCCGACAGACTTCCGCATTTACCTCATTCGACAGTCCTTAGCGTAAAAGATTGTTTGCACATTCACTGCCTCCGATCCGGTAAACTGGGGGTAAAGTAAATAACTCCGTCGAGCCGCCTGAGACTCAAAACCGTCAACTCGCAACTTTCGACTCTAAGACCAACGCCTTAAACGCACGAAAATCTACCGAGGTCCGGGCCTAAATCGCATCGATTGAATATTTTGCGCAATAAGTGTGGGGGAGGGGACCACGCTTTTTCAGCCCACCGCCTGCACCGGCTAACTCCTTACTGCTATACTCCGTCCAAAGACTCGACGCGCCCAAAACACCCGCGGCCGTTCACCCGAGGTCACACAAGCTGATGGCTCCCCGCACCCGTCGCGCGCTCTTTTCTGTCACCGTGTTTCTCGCCACCTGCGGCATTCTGGGCTCGGTCATCAGCCAGAAGGTCGCCGCTCAGTCGGCCTCCGATGAGTCCACCCTGCGCGACTCGCTCAAGTCCTTCACCGCGATCTACTCGCTGGTCGAGCAGAACTACGCCGAGAAGATGGACTCCGACCGGGCCGACAAAGCCATCTACGACGGCGCCATCCCGGGCATGCTGCACACCCTCGACCCCCACTCCAACTTCTACGATCCAAAGGCCTACGCGCAGATGCGCGAGGATCAGCACGGTCGCTACTACGGCGTCGGCATGACCATCCAGCCGCAGCTCGTCGATGGCGTGATGAAGATCTTCTGCCTCTATACCTTCGAGCATTCGCCCTCGGATAAAGCCGGCATCCGTGCCGGCGACATGATCATCTCCGTCGACGGCAAGCCCACCGACGGCCTCGACTCGCTCGCCGTGGCCAATATGCTGAAGGGACCGCGCGGCACCCATGTGCTGGTCTCGATGTCGCGCGAAGGCCGCGACAAACCGCTCGCCTTCGACCTGATGCGCGACGAGATTCCGCGGCCCTCGGTCGATCTGGCTTTCGAGATCAAGCCCAACATCGGCTACCTGCACGTCACCAACTTTCAGGAGACGACCGCCCATGAAGTCGGCGACGCGCTGGACAAGTTCCGCCAGGACGGGCCGCTGAAGGGTCTCGTTATCGACCTGCGCGGCAACCCAGGCGGCCTGCTCAACCAGGCGGTCGAGATGGCCGACAAGTTCCTGCAGAAGGGCCAGGTAGTCGTCTCGCAGCACGGCCGCGTCGCCGCCGACCAGGTCTACTCCGCCTCGCGTGGCGAGCAGGGAGCGAAATACCCCATCGTCGTCCTGGTCAACCGCAACACCGCTTCGGCCGCCGAGATCGTCTCCGGCGCGCTGCAGGATCACGACCGCGCCCTCATCGTCGGCGAGACCACCTTCGGCAAGGGTCTCGTCCAGACCGTCTTCACGCTCAGCCAGAACACCGGCCTCGCGCTGACGACCTTCCACTACTACACGCCGTCGGGCCGCCTGATCCAGCGGCCGTATGACAACATGTCGCTCTACGACTACTACTACGTCCGCGACGCCTCCAACCCAAAGGATAACGCCAACCGCGAGGTCAAGCTGACCGACGAAGGACGCACCGTCTATGGCGGCGGAGGCATCACGCCCGACGAGCATATTGACCCTATCAAGTCGAACCACGTCGAGGAGACGCTGCTCACCCAGCGCGCGTTCTTCAACTTCTCCAAGCGTTATTTCGCGACGCACAACTCCATTCCGAAGGACTTCGTTGTGGACGACGCAATCATGGCGCAGTTCAGGGAGTTCCTGAAGAGCAAGAAAATCGAGGTCTCCGACGCGGACATCGCCGCCAACCTGGACTGGGTGAAGGAGTCGATCAAGGCGGAGCTGTTCACCTCGCAGTTCGGCCAGATGCAGGGTCAGGTGGTTCGCGCCGAGTGGGATCCGCAGATCCAGAAGGCGCTTACCTTCATGCCGCAGGCGCAATCGCTCGAAGAGAACCTGGGCAAGAAGACCACTACAGCCAGCCGCTAGTTACAATCTCTGTGTGTCCCACCTCAAACAGTTCCATCGTTTGAGGTGGGCTTTCGACGTTAAGGGCCTGATTGGTCGTTGGCCTTAGGGTCAAGCGGGCTACACTGAAGAGAGACGTTGCACGCTCCCCAATGCGCATTCTCACCCGCTACATCCTTCGCGAAGTAACCTCGCACGCCCTGCTCGGCGGCATCCTGTTCACGTTCGTGCTTTTCACCACGCGGCTCAGCCCGCTGCTGGAACTGGTCGTCCGCAACTCCGCCACGTTCGGCCAGGTCGTGCGCCTGATCGGCTACTTCCTGCCCGAAGCCCTTATCGTCACCATCCCGATGGCGGTTCTGGTCGGCATCCTGCTCGGCCTGTCGCGGCTCGCGGCCGACTCCGAGATCACCGCCATGCGCGCCGCCGGCATGGGCGCGATCGACTTCGTGCGCATCGTCTCCGTAGTCTCGCTGGTGGCGCTGGCGCTGGGCCTGCTCAACTCCATCTACCTCGCGCCGCAGGCCGCCGACTCCCTGCTCAGGCTCGAAGACTCGCTCAAAAATGCACAGGCATCCTTCGCCATCCAGCCGCGGGTCTTCGACGAAGAGGATCTGAAAAACAAGGTGCTCTACGTGCAGGACGTCCGCCCCGGCTCCGGCGCCGCGATCTGGCGGCACGTGTTCCTGGCTGATGTCACCGAGCCTACCAACCCGCGCGTCACCACTGCCGAAGAAGCCATCGTCACCTCCGCCGGCCCCGGCGACCTGCACATGCTGCTGAAGGACGGCGGCCAGCACGACATGTCTTCCGACTCCAGCCAGTACAACATATCCACCTTCTCGGCCTCCGACCTGCCCATCCAGAACGGCGCGCAGGACGACTCCCATTACCTGCACAACGACACCCGTATGCTGGCGCTCTCCCTGCGTGAGCTGATGCAACGGGAACAATCCGCAACCGGCACGCCGGCGGAACGCGAGAAGGCCACCCGACCCTACCGCATCGAGTTCAACCGCCGCTTCTCCTACCCGTTCGCTTGCCTCGTGCTGATGCTGGTCGGCGTCCCGCTCGGCCTCTCGTCCACGCGCGGCGGCAAGTCGACCGGCTTCGTCCTGACCATTCTGCTGGTCTTCCTCTACTACTTCGTCTCGTCGGTGGGCATTGCGCTGGCGACCCAGGGCAAGCTGTCGCCGTTCCTGGGCGTGTGGGGCGCGAACCTCATCTTCGCCTGCGCCGGAGCCCTGCTGCTGCAGCAGATGTCCCGCGGCGGCGTGGCTTTGTCCATCTTCTCCTCGCTCGGCGTCACGCTCGCCCGCATGCTGGCTCGCCCAAAGAACGAGCACCCCAGTCAGCGTCAGGAGGTCGACCTGACCATGCAGCTTCCGCAGCGCCTGCGCTCGCTGCTGCACATCCGCTTCCCGCTGCTGCTGGATGAGTACGTCATGCGCGCCTTCGCCTCGAACGTGCTGCTGGTCACGCTCACCTTCACGATGCTCTTCCTCATCTTCACCTTCTTCGAGCTCATCGGCGACATCATCCGCAACCGCACGCCGCTGGTCACGGTCGGCGACTACCTCGTCAACCTGATTCCCTACATTCTCTATCAGGTCACTCCGCTGTGCGTGCTCGTCGCGGTGCTGGTCACCTTCGGCGCCCTGGCGCGCTCGTCCGAGTTCACCGCGATGAAGGCCGCCGGCTACTCGCTCTACCGCATCATCGCGCCCGTGCTGCTGCTCTGCGCGCTGATCGCCGTCGGCCTCTTCGCCTTCGATGACACGCTGCTGCCCGCCGCCAACAAGCGCCAGGAAGCCCTGCGCTCAGTCATCAAAGGCAGGCCCGCGCAAACCTTCCTGCACCCCGGCCGCCAGTGGATCTCCGGCCAGACACCCATGCTGCAGCCAGTGGCGGATTCTCTAAATCCCGCTCCCGCCGCCGCGCCTGCACGCATCTTCTACTACCAGTTCTTCGATCAGGACGCCGACACCTTCAGAAATTTCACGGTCTTCGAGTTCGACCCCGCCACCTTTACTCTCGAGCGCCGCATCTTCGCCCAATCCGTCAGGTGGGATCCGCTCGTAGAGCGCTGGATCTTCGAAAACGGCTGGGTCCGTACCTTTAACGGCGAGAGCATCGCCAGCTACCAGCCCTTCGTCGTCAACACCTTCCCCGAGATCCACGAGCAGCCGCCGTACTTCAAAAAAGAAGACCGCCCCTCGCAGGAGATGAACTTCACCGAGCTCGCCGCCTACATCAACGACATGCGCCAGTCCGGCATCACCGGAACGCAGCGGCTGGCCGTGCAGTTGAATCGCAAGTTCGCGTATCCGCTGGTGACGCTGGTGATGGCGATCCTCGCCATTCCCTTCGCGCTCGCCACTGGCAAGCGTTCCGGCGTGACCGGCTTCGCGGTCGCGATCCTGCTCGCGGTCACCTACCTCGGCGTACTCAGCCTCTTTGAAGCAATGGGCAACACCAACACCTTGCCGGCAGCGCTGGCGGAGTGGTCTCCCGACGTGCTGTTCAGCTTCGCGGGTGCCTGGTTCCTGCTGCGCACTCCAACCTAAATTCCGCTTTGCAGTATTCGCGTTCGTGAAGACCCGCAGCCAAGGTTGGACCTAAGATCTTCGCGTCGCCCCGGTCGGTAGGACCAAACATTCTCCCAGGAAAGTCGCCGCCGCCTTCATGGTGGAAGCGCAGACAGGTCGCGAGACGATATTCCTGCATTTGACAAGCGTGTTCGCAAGAAACGATAATCTTTCTCGTTCTACCAGAGCTAACGGCTCACGATAGACCTTCCCTGTTTAGCAGAGCGATGATGATTGGTCGGACCATACTGTTACAACCTCTATTCTCGTCTGCGCATCTCAACCACGTTTGTTTGAACCTCTTTCCCGGAGTGCCTCCATGCGTTATCCTCACGCGCCTTTCTCAGGCGTTCTACATTCTGCCCGCGCAGTAGTCCTTAGCCTTGGACTTGCCGGTTCCGCGCTTTCCGTTCTCGCTCCCGCAAGTGCCTTCGCCCAGGAATTCCGCGGAACCATCTCCGGAGCCGTCACCGACACCACCGGCGCAGCCATTCCCAACGCTGTCGTCAGCGTGCGTGAAACCCGCACCGGCACCGTGAACACCACCAAGAGCGATAACGCCGGCCAGTACGTCGTGCCGTTCCTGTTGCCGGGCGACTACAGCGTCACGGTCACCATGCAGGGCTTCCAGCAGGTCAACCGCGCCGGCATTACGCTGCAGTCGCAGGAACACCCCATCATCAACCTCGCGCTGCCCATCGGCGAAGCCACCCAGACTGTCACCGTCACCTCCGCCGCGCCGCTGGTCGACCAGGCCAACGCCTCCGTCGGGCAGATCATCTCGGCCGAATCCGTCGCCGACCTGCCTTTGAATGGCCGCACGCCCACCACCCTGACCGAACTCTCCGAAGGCGTCATCACCACCGCCGCTCCGCAAATTGTTCACCCTTTCGATAACGGCGCAGGCAACTCCTGGTCCATCGGCGGCACGCCCAACCAGGTGAGCGAAGTGCTGCTCGACGGCTCGCCCGACCTGACCCTCCTCGGCGCACTGGCCTACGCGCCCACGCAGGACTCCGTGCAGGAAGTTTCGGTTCGTCCTTTCGACACTGACGCCAGCTTCGGCCACACCATCGGCGGCGTCATCAACCAGATCACCAAATCCGGCACCAACGCCTTCCACGGCACGGCTTACGAGTTCTACCAGACCGCCGGCCTGGACGCGAACCTCTACTTCAACAAGCGCACAAACGCCGTCCGTCCCAACGCCCACTATCACCAGTACGGCGGAACCTTTGGCGGCCCGGTGCGCATTCCCAGGGTCTATAACGGCTCCGACAAGCTGTTCTTCTTCTTCGCCTACGAGGGCCTGCGCGACTCCACTCCGGCCACCACAACACTCACAGTTCCCACCCAGGCCGAACGCAACGGAGACTTCTCCCAGACGCTCGCCGCGGGCTGCCCGAACGGCTTCGCCAACAATCCGCTCACCGCCGCGGCAATCTGTCTGCCTTACGGCACCAACACGACGAACACTGCCGATCCCAACCAGCTCTACAACCCCAACTCCGGCACGCTGGTCGCCGGAAAAACCGTCCGTACGCCTATCCTCGACAACCAGGTTTCCACGCTCGGCCCGATCAACCCGGTCGCCGCGGCCTACCTGAATCTGGTTCCACTGCCCAACAATACCGCCGGCGCAGCCGCGAACGGCCTTGGCAACTACGTCAGCGGAGCGCCCTCGCGAGACACCTACTCCAACGAGTTCGGCCGTACCGATTACAACGTTGGCCCACGGGATCACATCTTCGCGGACATCCGCCACAATATTCGCTCGCAGGTGAAGAACGACTTCTTCGGCAACGGCGTGAGCGGCACTACACTGGCTCGCGAAAACTTCGGCTCGACCCTCGACAACGTCTTCACCATCAACCAGAGCACCATCCTCGACACCCGCCTGAACTGGACCTATTTCAACGAGGTCCACGGCACGCCGGCCCAGCGTTACAGCCCGGCCACCGTCGGCCTGCCGAGCTACCTTAGCGCCGGCAGCCCGGAGTCGCAGCTGCCCTGCATCAACTTCACCACCTCCTCAACCCTCGGCACCTGCGGAACCACCACCAGCACCTACGCCACCATCGGTGACAACACCTCCGCGCTCGACCCCACCACCAGCTATCAGTTCTTTACCGACGTGGTGAAGATCGTCGGCCGCCAAACCCTGAAGCTCGGCTTCGACGGCCGCCAGTACCGGCTCTCGGTCGAGAACTTCGGCAACAGCTCCGGCGGCTTCGGCTTTGGACCCTCCTTCTTCAACGCAGGCAACGGCAACACAGGCGCGGCATCCAGCGTCAACTTCGGCGGCGACCTGGCCAGCTTCTATGTTGGGATTCCGACCGCAGGCCAGTACGACATCCCGGCACGCGCCGACTACCACGAGTACTACACCGGCAGCTTCCTGCAGGATGACTGGCGCGTCACGGACCATCTCACTCTGAACCTGGGCCTGCGCTTCGACATCGACACGCCCTTCCGCGAAAAGCTCGGCCGCACCGTGAACGGCTTCGCCTCCACCGCAACCAACTCCGCCTCCGCAGCTGCGGCGGCGGCCTTCAAGGCGCAGAGCATCACCAACCAGGGCGTCACTACCGCAGTCGCTTCCATCAACACGCTCGGCGGCCTGACCTATCCGAACGTGGCCAACGGCGCGCCCTACAACACCAACCCCGGCTTCCTGTCTCCGCGCATCGGCTTCTCTTACAGCCCGCAGGGCAAGACGGTCATTCGCGGCGGCTTCGGCATCTTCGTCCAGCCGGAGACGCTCGCCTCACTGGCCGCAACCGGCACCTACTCCTCGAACGCTCTGAACAACCAGCAAGGCTTTAGCGCCACGACGACGGTTGCGACCTCAACCAACGGCGGACTCACACCTAACTCCGCCATCTCGCTCAGCAACCCATTCGCCGGAACCGCGTTTACGCAACCGACCGGCTCCTCGCTCGGGGCCAGCACCTTCCTTGGCCAGACCATCAGCTTCCTCGCGCCCAACCAGCACGACCCCTACTCCGAGCGTTACAACCTCGGCCTGCAGCAGACCCTGACCAACAGCACGCTGCTGGAGGTTCTGTACGTCGGCAACCACAGCCTGCACCTGCCGGTCGCGACGCAGAACCTGAACGCGGTGAGCAAGCAATACCTCACCACCAACCCCTACAAAGACGAGGGGCTTGCATTGAACATTGCCACCCAGGTTGCAAACCCCTATGCAGGCTTGTTGCCTGTCGCCACCTTCAGCAGCCCAAACGTCGCGCTTGGCAACCTGCTTTATCCTTATCCGCAGTTCGGCACCGCGGCGGTGAACATCCAGAACCAGACCATCGGCCAGTCGTACTTCAACAGCGCCATCATCCACATCGAGCAGCGCGCCAGTCACGGCCTTACCCTCACCGCCAACTATAGCTTCTCGAAGCTGATCGAGGCCGACACCTTCCTGAATGACGAAGACGCCGTACCGACGCGGCGTGACTCACCCTTCGACCACACCCACCACTTCACCGTCGGCGGAACCTACAACCTGCCCTTCGGCAAGGGCAAGATGTTCGGCTTCAACGGCAACCACCTCGCCAACGAAATCTTCGGCGGCTTCGTAGTCAACGCAATTTACCAGTACCAGTCCGGCCCGCCGGTCGAGTTCTCGGCCGATATCCCACTCCAGCCCGGCGCCTCCATCCGGACTCTTACCAACTCAGCGCGCAATACCTCTCCCGTGCCGCCCACCGGCGTCACTGGCAATCCCGCGCTCTCGGTGAGCCAGTTCGTCACCGGCTCTTCGACCAGCTGCCCCGCGGCGCCTTCGCCCTGCGACGGCTCGGCCTTCATCAACGGGCAATACACGCTGCACTATCGCACTCTGCCTCAGACCATCTCGACCGTGCGCGCCGACGGTTTCAACAACCTCGACGCCTCGCTCCTGAAGGACATCCACTTCACCGAAAAAACATATCTCCAACTGCGTTTCGAGAGCTTCAACACGCTCAACCACGCAG